>NZ_JBQNBW010000030.1:0-30386 GCF_052169735.1 Treponema sp. | reverse complement strand
AGTATAATGGTTTTTCGGTTCAGGTGAACCGTTTCTTTTCTCCTTTTTTGGGGCAATACCTCTTGCAATTTATACAATACAAGGCAATTTAATGTGATGCAATGCGCTTCATTGACATAACCGGCTTCCCCGTATACAATCGGTCTGTATTTCGTTATAAAGGGTAGTATGAGTAAAGAACAAAATAATCAAAAATTGCTGCATTGGGCAGATCAGACTGCTGAAAAGATTATCCGCGAACGCGGAGACTTGGAAACCTACACCTGCGCATCAGGGATCACCCCGTCAGGCACTGTTCATATTGGAAATTGCCGTGAGATTATGTCAGTTGATCTTGTGGTACGTGCGCTGCGTGATCGGGGCAAAAAGGTACGATTTATTTATTCATGGGATGATTATGATGTGTTCCGTAAGGTACCGTTAAATATGCCTCAGCCTGAGGTTCTGGAAAAATATCTCCGCTATCCTATCACAAAGGTGCCTGATACCTTCGGCAGGGATGAAAGCTATGCCCGCCACCATGAGCGGGATGTTGAAGCAATACTGCCTGAAGTCGGTATTTACCCTGAATTTCTCTATCAAGCACAGCGCTACGGCGAAAGTATGTATGCAGAAGGCATGAAAATTGCGATGGATCACCGTGCTGAATTGAAGGATATTTTAAACACCTATCGGGATGATGACCATAAAATAACCGGAGAATATTGCCCTGTTTCCGTGTTTTGTACAAAATGTGAACGAGATACTACAACGGTTGACGGCTGGGATAACGAATGGTCTCTCCACTACACGTGTGAATGCGGTCATGCGGAGCATCTGGATCTGCGGAACACCGGCGCTGCAAAGCTCGGCTGGCGGGTCGATTGGCCGATGCGCTGGCAGCATGAAAAGGTTGTATTTGAGCCTGCCGGAAAAGACCATCACTCGCAAGGCGGCTCTTTTGACACAGCGCGGCTGGTTGCAGACAAAATATATCATTGGCAGGCACCGGTGAGCTTTCGGTATGATTTTATCGGACTCAAAGGAATCCCCGGTAAAATGTCCTCGTCAAAAGGCAGTGTTATCAGCCTTGCCGAAGTACTGAATGTGTATCAGCCGGAGGTTACCCGGTATTTATTCGCTTCAACCCGTCCTAATACTGAGTTTTCTATCAGTTTTGATCTCGATGTTATCAAAATTTATGAAGATTATGATAAAACTGAGCGGATTGCCTGGGGTATTGATAAGGCAAAAAACGATGAGGTGTATGCTAAAGAGCGCCGCATCTATGAGCTTTCCCAGATTAACGGAATGCCGCCGTGCTGTTCATATCAAATTCCGTTTCGGCACCTGTGTAATCTCTTGCAAATTAACGCAGGCGATATTGCAGCGGTCATTAAACAGATGACTGATCTCAAAGACGAACAATACGAGCGGTTTGTTGCGCGGGCTAACTGTGCATGGTTCTGGATAACAGAATGTGCTCCCGAAGACTTCCGGTTTCAGCTCCGCACAAACGGTGAGAAAGCAGAGGTTTCTGCAGAGGCGGCGGCTGCCGTGCGGAATATCCGGGATAATCTTCTACCGCAGATGGACACTATGGATGAGAAAGCTCTTTCAACAGCGCTCTATGATGCAGCACACGCCGCCGGTCTTGAACCGAAGAGCTTATTTACTGCCATCTATCAAATTTTGATCGGAAAAGATCAGGGACCGCGCCTTGCCGGTTTTATGAAAATAATCGGAAAGGAACAGCTGGAGCAATTATTCAGATTGTATTAAATCGGTTATCTTTAAACGCTCTTTTATAAGGGCGTTTTTTTTTGTAAAGAGAAAGAGGTACTGCTAAAAGGAACAGTGTGTCTTCTAAAAACTGAAGTTTAGCTTGTTAGAAGATACACACCACTTTTTAGGGATGCCTAATATAAAATTGAGGAGTTTAGAATGCGACAAGTTATTATGGAAGCGGAATCACTGCAAGGGTATTTAACGGCAAAAGATACGGCGTATCTTCAAAAGCTGGATGGACTGTATAATGAGGCGATGCGCCAGTTTGTCCGGCTGGATGCTGCTAACACTACAGCAGAAAAAGAACAGGCAGAGGCTGAGATTATTGCCTCCTACGACGTTATGGGTAAGCTGCTGCAAGAAATATGCAAGGAAGTTCCTCAATTAAAGGTGTATTCATTTAATACCGAGCATGAAAGCCATGCAGAAGCCTCCCGTGTTATGGCAAAGCTGAGGAGTACGGAAACCGGTCATAACGAGTTTATCTATTATACCCAGCGTGCATTCGAAATGCTCTTTAAACTTGCGTACGGCGGCAGGCATGAAGACAATAAAAACTATCTGATTTCTAAAACACCGGTTACCGTCCCTGTTCAAAATTATGCTGTGCACAAGATCAGCGACATTGATCATAAAATAGAAAATACCGTTATGTGTGTTATGCTGCGCGGGGCGCTCCTCCCTTCAATGATTATTTCTAAAGAGATTGAAGAATATTCATCCCATGGTTATGTTACTCCCTTTGCTCTCTTTAAAATTAAACGCGATGAGCTCAAAAAACTTGATGACATGCAGTATGTACTCAATCTTGATATGTCCTATTTTAATCTTGAAGACCTCGATGGAAAAGACCTTATCTTTGCAGACCCGATGAATGCAACCGGCGGCAGTTTGATCACTGTTGTAAAGTATCTGGAGCGGCAGGGGGTAAAGCCGCGTTCAATCAGCTGCTTCCATGTTATTTCTTCGTTAAAGGGAGCCTTGTGTGCTGCCCGCGCGTTAAAAAACTGCTCGGTGTATACCCTTTGGATGGATCCTGCGCTCAATGCCGATGCATATATCCTTCCCGGATTAGGAGATGCGGGGGATAGAATTAACGGTATGGACGAACCTGAACATCCCCGGAATATGATTCAGCTCATTGCTGATTATGGGGCAACCATTGCAGGGTTGTATCGGCATCAATTACGGGCAATAGAAAATGTGGTGCTTCAAAACAAATAAGACGCCGCATACCGGATTTCTACCGCAGAGCAGCTGCCGGCTGCTTGGCGCTGAGGGGCTGGGCTGTCTCCGGCAGGAAGAGGCTTTGCATTTCCTGCTGCCGGGAAAAATTGTGCTGGTATGCTGTCTTTTTTTGCTCTGTGCTGCCGCGCTGTCTGCTTCCGGACGGCCTGAACCTGAAATAGCAAAAGCCTATTTTGAGATTGCCCAAGCCTATACCGATACGGAAAAATACGATAAGGCTGCGGAGTTTTATCAGAAAGCGGCAAAGGATCCGGAGCATAAAAACGCCGCGGAGTTCAATTTAGCCCGTGTGTACGGATTGCAGGGCGACTGGAAAAAAGCCCGTCCCATCCTTGAACGGCAGTATGCGCAAGCTCCCGGAAATGTGCTGCTTCTAAAAGCATACGCCTATAGTCTTGCTGCAACAGGTAAACACAGCCGCGCAATTGAAATGTACCGCAAACTCTATGAAAACGATAAGGAAAATCCCGATTCAGCGCTGAGCTATGCCCGTATACTGGTGTTTACAAAACGCTATGATGAGGCGCAAACGTTTATTAACGAGCTGAAAACCGTTTTTGCGGAAACCAATGAGAAAAAGGTTTTGGATGAGCTTGAAGAACAGATAAAAAAAGCGCTGGAAGAACCAGAAAAAAAAGAAACCTTAGAAGAGCCGGAAGCTGCAAAACCGGAAGCAGAGCAAGCAGCAGGCACAGAAGATATTCCGCCAGCTGAAAAAGGAGATAGCCCTGCAGAGACGGTAAAACCGGAGACAGGGCAGCCCGCTCCGAAAACCGGTAAAAAAACAATTCCGGCTGCGGAAATAACCGGGACGGATGAACAAGGCAGCGGTAAGCCGCCGTCTATAGCCGGTAAGGAAACGGCTGCGCAGAATGCCGGAAAAACCGGAACAACAGAAAAGGAAAACAATGGAGCAAAAAACAAATAAATTTGTCAGTAAGATAGGGTTTATTCTCGCCTGTGTCGGCTCTGCGGTCGGTATGGCGAATGTATGGGGCTTTCCCTACAAACTCGGCAGCAACGGCGGCGGCGCTTTTTTGATCATTTATATTCTATTTGTTATTCTCTTTGGATATGTCGGTCTTTCTGCTGAATATGCAATCGGGCGCCGCAGCGGCACCGGTACACTTGGTTCCTACACATTCGCTTGGAAGCATAGCAGTACAGACCGTTCCCGAATCGGCAGCATTATCGGATGGCTGCCCCTGATCGGCTCAATCGCCATTGCGGTCGGCTATGCGGTAATTATCGCGTATGTCCTCAAGGCATTTACGCAGTCCTTATTCGGCAGCATTATGACGGTCAATCCGGGGCAATGGTTTGAATCCTTCGCGTTTAAGCCCTTCAGTGTCGTGCCGTATCATGCTGTTGTCATCATTGTAACCCTATTGACCATTGTCCTCGGCGCCGACACTATCGAAAAATCCAATAAGGTGATGATGCCCCTCTTTTTCATCCTGTTTGTCATCTTGGCAATCCGTATTTCCTTTTTACCGGGAGCTGCGATAGGCTATCGGTTTCTCTTTATTCCCGACTGGAGCCACTTAAAAAATCCCAGCGTATGGATTACCGCAATGGGGCAGGCGTTTTTCTCACTGTCTATTACCGGATCGGGGATGATTGTCTACGGTGCCTATTTGAGCAAAGACCATGACTGCGTAGGCGGAGCAAAAAACACCGCGCTGTTCGATACCATTGCCGCGGTAGTTGCCGCTCTTGTGATGATCCCTGCCTGTTTTGCCTATCAAATGGATCCTGCAGGCGGTCCCGGGCTGCTTTTTGTGGTACTCCCCTCTCTTTTGCAGCAAATGCCCGGCGGCAGATTATTTGGGATTATTCTCTATCTTGTTGTGGTATTCGGAGGGATTTCATCTTTGCAGAATATGCTGGAGGTTGTAGCGGAGTCGCTTTTACACCGTTTTAAGACCTTAAGACGAGCCGCAGTTATTACCGTACTCGGTGTTATTACCTTCGGTATCGGTGTATTTATGGAACCGATTGCAGAAACAAAAGGTGCTATCCTTGGCGGATGGGGTTCATGGATGGATTTGGTTTCTACCTATATTATTCCGATCGGCGCCGTACTCGGAGCCGTTTCGTGGTTCTGGGTACTCAAAAAAGAAGAATTACTGGACGAAATAAATACCGGAGCTGTCAAACGTTATGGGAACAGCTGGTACTATCTTGGTAAATATGTCTACACCCTCTTTGCCTTGCTTTTGTGTGTTGTTGCATTGATCCGAGGTGAAGGCTTTTGATTAAGCTGTAAGTGCGGTTACTGTGTTTCCGCCCTGAATTTAAAAATAGTAAATAGTGAAACTATACTTAGACGCATAGTTTTTCCAAAAGGTTCGGGGTTCTTTCAGTCTGGAAAATGCACGTAATAACTTAAAACAATATTATCAGAACCAGACATAAAAAAAGGCTTCTTTTGATTTCAAAAGAAGCCTTTCATGCGGCGAACTGGACTTGAACCAGCACACCTCGCGGCATCAGCACCTCAAGCTGACGTGTCTACCAATTCCACCACCGCCGCATCTGCAACAGCTGCTACTATAGCGTAGACGCAAAATAAAGTCAAGAGGGTATTTTAAAAACTCAAGAAAGGTTTTTAGAAATTTCGTTAGAGATAAGGGCATCTTTTAAAAACTCAGGTATGGTTTTTAGAAGAGGCTCTGTGATGGCTGTTACGGATAGGTTTTATACTCATTCACCATATTGATCTGTGATGATACGGTATGCCCCTCTGACATTTCTTGCGCAATACTGATTGCCCGGTCAATACAGGTAACGGAATCGGCAACTCCGTGCAGTATAATTTCTGCTGCGGTTACCTCAGCATCTAAAAAATAAATCGGCAGCTCTTCCGTAAAAGCAATGCGGTTCACTATTTTTTGTCCTATTAACAGTTCGCCGATACGCTGCAGACCTGCTTTTTCTTCCGATGGGGAAATAGTGACGCTGCAGGCATGCCGAATGATGTCAGCAGCAATATCTGCTGTAACCGCATCCGTGTTAATCACGAGGTGGTAGTGTGCAGGTTCTTCCGGCTTCATGTCGAAAAAGCATTTATGAAACCCTTCTCGATTTGTATCGCTCTCGGTTATGAGCGCCCGGGCTTTTTTTTCAGACCAATCAAATTCTTTCATGAGCCGAGTACTGCGGACATCATCAGATGCAATGAGCCGGACTGCATAACAACCGGGAATCCCCTGCAGCAAGGCAAAACCGCCGCGTCCGATAAACACACAGTTTCCTTTTAGGGCATACGTATAGATAATTTCGCGTAAATAATCGAAATATTGATCTCTATTGCGCGATAAAGATGCCCAAAATCCCGGTTTCCGTTCATCATACTGCTTCAAATTCGATTCCGAGATGCCGCGGCTTACCAGATCGTGTTCCAGATCTTTTTTATCAATAAAGTCGTAGCCTAGTGCCTTTGCGAGCGCAGAAGCCGTTTCATCTCCATAAGAAGCTATTTGCCGTGAAATTGTGATGATTGCCATAATGCCTCCTCTTCTATAGAATAAGATGAAATGCTTAATATGTCAAAGGAAGGTTGTATTTTTATGCAAAAAAAAACTGAACTTGTATGGAAACCCGGTGTAAAGACCGAAATGTACCGTACGCCTGTGTTTAGCGTCAATGAGGTTAAGAGCCTCTCGCCTCATGGGGAAACAAAAACTTTTACCGCACTCTCTGCCCCGGAATGGGTTATTGTTATTCCGCGTATTACAGATTCAAGCGGAAAGCAGTATTTTCTGATGGTAACACAATGGCGGCACGGTTCAGCCCGCCTTTCCGTTGAATTTCCCGGCGGTGTGGTTGATGAAGGTGAAAGCCCGGAGCATGCAGCACACAGGGAGCTGCTTGAGGAGACCGGCAAAAAAGCTCAGCGGCTTACCTTACTCGGCGAGGTATATCCAAATCCTGCAATTATGGAAAACAAAAGCCATATTTATTTTGCCGACTGCGAATTAGATACACAGGCACAGCATCTTGATGAAGATGAATTTTTAGAAGCAGAGGCTGTCCCTATCGACGAAATTTTGCAGAAGATGGGAGAGCCGCCTTATGATCATGCCCTTATGTGTACCGCGCTCTTCTTTTATTTGCGGCATATAAAAGCCATAGAAAAGAATGCTTCCCAGTACTGATGGTGTAAGGAATGAGCGGGCTTCCGTTTGTTTTTTGCGAAAGCCCCGGATTGCAGGATTTTCAGCCAGCAACAGCAAATACAGCGTCTGCCGCTTCCGAGAGTATTGCAGGTGCTATAATGCGGAATCCCTGCGTGATGCAATGCGATAGCTTGACAGAATATTTTATTTTGTTTAAAATGTTTAAATATATATGCTGTACGCGGCTTTCATCTCGATGAAGTACAGTATAGATATGAGCAGTGCCGGATCATTATAGTCGATGTAATCAGTACTGCTGATCAAGGAACTTCTAAAAATACAGCGTATTTTTAGAGATACCCTAAGCTCTTTTTTATCGTTCCCTAATAAAAGAGAATACTTGAATACCCTATTGGTATTCTTATGAAAGTTACGAGGTGAAAAATGGCCGGAAAACAGCCTAAGGGTAAATTGGTCCGCCGGTTTGGATCAAATATTTTTGGAAATCCTAAGTATAGCAAGCTTTTGGATAAAAAGCCGAATGCACCGGGAAAAGAACGCGGTGCAAAACAGCGCGGAAAGCTCTCAGTCTATGGTGAACAGCTGAAAGAGAAGCAAAAGTTCCGCTTTGCATACGGTATGTCCGAGCGTCAGTTTAGTAATCTGTTCGAGAAAGCACTGAAAATGTCTGGTGTTACCGGTGACAATATGCTGACCTTAATGGAGCAGCGGCTTGATAACACTATTTATCGGATGGGCTTTGCTGTAAGCCGTGCTCAGGCACGCCAGATGGTGTCTCATGCGTATTTCTTGTTGAATGGAAAACCGGCAAATATTCCGTCAATGCGGGTAAAGGCTGGTGATGTTATTACCACGAAAGACAAGAAGGGTTTCCAAAATCTTATCCGTCATAACTTAAGCACGGTACAGGGTTCAAAGGGAGCATGGCTTTCTGTTGATGACGAAAACCTGTCAGCAACGGTAACCTCATTGCCCGCACCAACAGACATTCAACCAGTAGGAAATATCCAGTACGTCGTTGAATTCTATTCACGCTAGCGCTTGATTTTTCCCGATTGAAGGCTTCCTGCTCTATGTTGTACATGATACGCATAGGACACGGAAGCCTTTTTTATATTCCTCCAGCGCGCTGGAGCTGCGCTACTTCAGCACCCGTCAGTTCGCGGCAGTCTCCGCTACCCAGTTCCGGATCAAGGCTGACCCCTCCCATCGCTACCCGCTTTAAGTACACAACCTCATTTCCGAGTGCATGCAGCATTTTTTTTACTTGATGATATTTCCCTTCGCATATATGCATCAAAAACGCCCATTCCGTTTTGATGTGCTGCGGTTCTGTTCGTTCAAACTGAGCAGGTAGGCAGACAAATCCATGCTTGAGTTCTAAGCCTTTTGCACACAAACTTTGAGCTTGTATCAATGCTTCCGTATTAAATGGTACTGCTGTTTCAAGGTAATAGCTTTTAACACAGGCTGATTTTGGAGAAGTGATGCGGTGGGTGAGCGTTCCGTCGTTGGTTATAATAAGCAGTCCTTCCGTATCAATATCAAGTCTCCCGATAGGAAACAGCTTCATTGCGGAAAAAGGCGGCGGGAGTAGCTGCATCACAGTATCGTGCAGGGGATCATTCGTTGAAGTTACCACACCTGCTGGTTTATTCAGCATGAGGTAGCAGTAGGTACGGAGCGTTATCGCCTCTCCATTTCGAATAATACTGTCTTTTTCTATATCGATCAGCGTTCCCGGATCAGTTATTCGTTTTCCATTGAGCCGGAAATCTTCTGTACGTAAAAGCCGTTTTATATCGTTCCGGGATCCCAATCCGTTTCCTGCAAGTATTTTGTCAATTCTAGACAGCATCCTTCATCCTTATAATAATAGGGTATCTTATAAAAACTCAGGTGTGATTTTTATAAGATACCTCATCAGCAAAGCTGATCGCGAGTTGTTTTGATAAGTCTTTACATTAGTCGCGATGTTTCGGCTTTGCCGAAAGCCGCCGGTGAAAAATGTACAAAGAAGTACATTTTTCATCACAACATTGCATTTCAAGGAAACCTGTTCAGAAATGTGAATTTCCGAACAGGTTTCCTATTTTGCTTGCTGCATATTGTCCTGCGTTGTTAAACGGCGGTATAATTGCTGCATACCACTGCTTCCATCCCGGAGTAACGCCGTAATACAAGGACGCCCTATCATTACTTGCGCTGCACCGAGTTTCTTTGCAGCGGTTATATCTGCGCGGCTTCTGAGACCACCGTCTACCCATACCTCGCCTGCATGGCTTTGCAGAACACTGCCGTATTCGGCTAAAAAATCAGCGGTATTGCCGCGCCGTGTTTCAATTCTGCCGCCATGATTCGATATAACAGCAATATCAGGGTGCAAGTCCTTTACTAACTCAACATCCTCCGGTAAAAATATGCCTTTTATTGCAAAGGGCATTTGTGCATAGCGCTGTATGGCTTTGAGTGTTTGAGCGCTTTTCTGTTCCAACTGTACGAGATTGCGCATAGTTACAATATTGTAGGAGTCAATATCAATCCCGATAAGTTCGGCATCATTGCGCACCCAATCAATCCGTTCAAAAATACGTGCATTAGGATAGGGTTTAATAAAGACTGCTCCGGTTTTCCCATACTGCTGCAGTGCGGCAAGCCCTCCTTGAATTTTTAAATCAGGGTATCCATCCCCGATGCTGAGTAAAAAACCTGCTTCAGAAGCCCCTTTAATCAGATCAAAGTAAAACGCTTCTTCATCATCATATCCCACATTTTCTACACCGCCGGTAATAGGCGCTAAGCGTATAGGAGGCAATGGAGCTGTTTCCGTTTCTTTCGTATAATATTTTTTCCATGCAGCACAGTTTCCAATAAAATTTACACTACTAAAAACCCCGCCCATTCCAGGAAGTTCCCCAATACATCCGTATCCGTCACACTTTGTGCAGAAATAGCATTTATACCCGCTCATAATTCTTTCCACTATACGGGACATAAGCGTTTTATGCAAGAAGCTATTGAATCTCTGAGAAGATGCTCTGGCTTCTTTGACGAAAGTTAAAAAAAAACGTATACTACGGAATCTATGTATATGATACGGCGCTTTATACTCTCTAGCATTTCTTTTTGTATGCTTGCTGCATCTGCGTATGCAGCTCCGGCAAAAATATCCTTTTCGGCAGATAAAATGCAGGGTTCAGGCGGAAAAGGGAATAGCTCTACTGCATTGACCGGTAATGCACAAGTTTCTGTAGATTCGCTTACTATTTATGGTGAACGTATTGAATTGTATGGAAAGGATTACCGCTATATTAAAGCAAGCGGTACCGTAACAGGTGAAGACCCTGAAAAAGGTTTTACGTTTTCTGCTGCCTCGCTGCTGTATGACCGGGAAACTGAAGTAGCGGAATTTATGGGAGCTGCAAAGGTTGAAGATACAAAAAACAAGGTGGAAACTGCGGCGGAACGTATTGAATATAATCAAAAAAATGAGATTATTCTTTTACAAATGGCAGTGCATCTGAAAAGTAAAGAGATTGTCTGTGATTCTCTTTTTGCGGTTTATAATAGAACTACATCAATGCTCGATTTGACAGGACGTCCTGTTGTAAAAAAGGGAAAGGATGAATTTAAAGCGGCAAGGATTTCAGTTGATCTGAATACTGAAGATATACGGCTTGAAGGCAAGGTAAGCGGTTCTGTTACCGAAGAAAAGGAAAGTTCTGCTACTAAAGCTGATAACCTAAAAACTGATGCGGAAGAGGCGGATACTGTCGGCTCTCCGGCTCAAGAAACCAGTCCGGAAGAGGCGCAAAAAAAAATGTCCGATGAGAAGGCTCCTCCTGATGCAGCAAAAGCAGAGCGGCCGGTTCAGCAAAAGCAAGGTAATGGTAAGAATCCGGAAATAAAGTCTGCTGGAGGTATACGATGAGCGATATTCAGGAGAATTACGGACAAGAGGCTGCGGGAGATGCACAGAATGACGGCGGTATGATGTCTTTTGGAGCAGCTCAAAGTGTGTTGAGGGTGGAGGGATTAAATAAACTTTTCCGGAAAAAGCAGGCAGTACGGGATGTAAGTTTTTCGATGCGGCAAGGGGAAGTTGTTGGGCTTCTGGGACCAAATGGAGCAGGTAAAACTACGAGTTTTTATATGATTGTAGGGTTTTATACTCCAAATGCGGGAGGGATTTACCTTGATGACCTCTGTATTACCGGCTTACCGATGTATCAACGAGCTCGTATCGGTATTTCATACCTGCCGCAAGAAGCATCGGTATTCAGGAAATTGTCTGTGGAACAAAATATCGATGCAATTTTAGAAACCCGTAAGGATCTTACTAAGGCAGAGCGGAAGGCAAAGCTTGATGCCCTCCTAGACGAATTTGGAATTACTGCGAACCGGAAGCAGCCTGCCTATACGCTTTCCGGCGGAGAACGGCGCCGCACAGAAATTGCTCGGGCATTGGCTATTGAACCCAAGTTTTTGCTACTTGATGAGCCTTTTGCCGGTATTGATCCGATAGCTGTACATGACATTAAATTGATTATCAGGCTGCTTGCCCGTCAAAATATCGGTGTTTTAATTACCGATCACAATGTACGTGATACCTTAGAGATTACCGACCGTGCTTATATCATCAACAAGGGGGAGATTGTAGAGCAAGGTCCCCGTGAAAAAATTTTAGAGTCGGAAATTGCCCGGAAAGTGTATCTCGGTGAAGAGTTTAGAATGTAAAGGAGTCTATGATGAAATATCTTTGGCTTATTATTGGTTTTATTTTTTTAGGCTTAGGAGTACTCGGTGTATTTTTACCTATTTTGCCGACTACACCATTTGTATTAGGCGCTGTGTTCTGTTTTGCAAAAGGATCCGAACGGATGCACCGCTGGCTGCTTTCAACCAAGCTATATCAAAAGCATGTTAAGCAGTTCAACGAAACCCGTTCTATGACTCTTAAAGCAAAAGTACTCATTTTAGGCTTTGCATCAACATTGCTGATTGCGGGATTCTATTTTTCGCCCAACATCTATGCCCGTATTATTATCGTAGTGCTAATCTGTATTAAGTATTATGTCTTTATTTTTAAGATTAAAACAGCGGCTGAACCGCTGCGGGAAGAAACTCAGGTTGAGGATTCCTGCAGCCGCCGGTAGCGCTGTTTTGCATTACTGCCAATATATCGAGCCGGAGGCTTAATCTGTAGGGTCGCTCTAAAAAACTGATTCGCGATCCGCTTTTGCTTTATTCGTTATTCTCTTACCGGTGTTCTTATTGATATGAAGCTTTCTCATTCTTCTTCATCCATGCTGTCATCAATGTTGGAAGAGAGCAGCAGAGTAAGCTTTTTCCCCATGCCGTTGACTGCTAAGGTGAGATTACAGGTAAATATATCAAGCGTACCTGTGATAATTGCTTTCGGTTTTGACATTGCTACCTTATAAACACCCGAAAGATTATCAAGCACGTATGCTCCGTCAGTATTACGCTGTATCAGATCGGCAGGGATCACACAATAAAAGAGCGAAGAAAACGGCATTTTCCCTAGTTTAAAACTGTCTGACCGTATTTCAATATCGCCGGATTTGAATTCTGTTACGGTTAAAAGCAGCTGATTTTCTACCTTCTTTTTTTCGATAGTGCTGTAAATCTTTTTTTCGACTCCGTTGGAAAGAGCGCTTACTTTTACTGTTTGACGGAATAATACTGTTCCATTCTGGGCAGATAGGAGCGCAGCAAAACAGAAAAACCAAAATCCGATACCTATAATTTTCACATGCTTTTTCATATAAACCATGATAATAACCGTAGCAAAAATGTCAATCATTATCGGTCGGCAAATACGCCGTTCAGTACCTCTTGCCGGAACGGTGATCTTTTTTTATACTAGAGACTTTGAACATGCAAGAGAGGTGTTTATGAACGATATACGGATATTATGGAAAGAAAGTATTGCACGGGCATTAACCGCGCTGCGCCCTGATGGAACTGAAGCCGTTTCTGCAGAACGGATTATTATGGAAACACCGCCTGATCCAAACTTAGGGGATTTAGGTTTTCCGCTTTTTAGTTTTGCAAAACTGATGCATTGCGCTCCGGCAAAAATTGCTGCGGATATACTGCCGCTCCTGCAAGCTGATCCGGCTGTACAGGGGCAGGGGACAATCAAAGTTGTTGGTCCGTATATCAATGTTTTTTTACCCAAGGGTGATGTCGCGGGGCAGATACTCAACGCTATTTTAACACAAAAAGATTCCTATGGTAAAACAAATACCCTTGCCGGTAAAAAAATCATGGTGGAGTTTTCAAGTCCGAATACCAATAAGCCGCTCCATCTTGGGCACCTGCGCAATGATGCCATCGGGGAAAGCCTTTCCCGTATTTTAAAGTTCGGCGGTGCAGAGGTCTATAAAACAAACATCATTAACGACCGCGGGGTGCATATCTGTAAGTCGATGTTGGCGTACCGTCTTTTTGGAAATGGCACCGATCCGGTGAAAGAAGGTATTAAGCCGGATAAATTTGTCGGGGATATGTATGTCCGCTTTCATAAGTACAGCAAAGAGCATCCCGAAGCGGAAGAAGAAGCCCAGGCACTGCTGCGGAAATGGGAGTCAGGCGATCCTGAAACGCTTGAGCTGTGGACGCTGATGAACGGCTGGGCTTTACAGGGAATCCAGCAAACCTATAAGCGGACGGGTGTTTCGTTTGATAAGCTCTTTTTTGAAAGTCAAGTGTACCGTAAAGGCAGAGCTGAAATTTTGGAAGGCTTGGCGCGGGGTGTTTTTTATAAAGATGAGGATAATTCCGTCTGGATTGATCTTGCGCCTATTGGATTGGATAAAAAAGTCTTGCTGCGTGGAGACGGCACTGCGCTGTATATTACTCAGGATATCGGGCTGGCAATTACACGGCATGGTGAATGGCCCTTTGATAAGCTCATCTATGTCGTAGGAAATGAGCAAATCTATCACTTTAAAGTGCTGTTTTATGTACTCAAGCAGCTGGGGCACGAGTGGTACACCGGACTGCATCACCTTGCTTATGGTATGGTCAATTTGCCGGAAGGTAAGATGAAGAGCCGTGAAGGTACTGTTGTTGATGCTGACGATTTGATTACCGACTTGAAAAACGGTGCGTTGGAAGAAATTGCCGCAAAGGGTAGGGAAGAAGCAGTTGGAAATCCTGAAGAGGTAGCCGAAAAGGTTGCCTTGGGCGCTTTGCATTATTTTTTACTGCAGGTAGATGCAATGAAGGATATGCTCTTTAACACAAAAGAGTCCCTCTCGTTTAACGGCAATACCGGTCCCTATATTCAATATATGGGTGCGCGTATTTCTTCTATTCTACGCAAGGCGGAAACTGAAGAGGGCAAGAATGCAAAAGCCGGTACGGTAAAGCCTGAATTGCTCGGTTCTGAAGCTGAATGGGCGCTATTGAAAAAACTGGAAGAGTTTCCCGCTCAGATTGATAAGGCGGCAGCTCAGTACACCCCGACACTTATAACCGGGTATTTATACGATGTGTGTAAGCTCTTCAGCAGATTTTATCACGACTGTCCTATTCTAGCAGCGGAAAATCCCGATACTGCTGCAACACGGTTGGCTCTTGCCCGTGCCGTTCAAATTGTACTGAAAAATGCAACAGAGCTGGTACTGGTACCCTTCCTTGAGGTGATGTAACAGTAATACTGCTTATAAAAATAACCGTAAGAAAGTTTAAGGATGAGGGCATCTTCTGGAGCATGTAACCGTGGTTCTTTTTGGGTAGTTTTATATTTCTTGGTATATCTATCTTGCGGTAAATAAAAAGTTATACTAAAATTACCACTGTTTGATCATAGATATAGAATGACTAAATGGGGACGTTAGCTTATTATATGAATTTCCCGGAGAAGCTATGATCACTTCGAATGCGGAGATATAAATGGCTGAGCAAAAAGAAAAACAGACAATGAAGCCGGAAAAGGTACGGTTTCCAATAGGTGCAAAGCTGGTTATTATGATTTCAGTTTTGCTGCTTATAGCACTGGGAACAATTACCATGCTGGTAACATGGTTCGGTAGTGAAGAGGTTCAAATCACTGCCGAAGAAAACAACCGGACAGTCAATGCACAGACGGCAAGCGCTGTGGAAAATGAGCTTTCATCTATCAGGGCGAATGCGTTTTTGCTTTTAGATATTCTTAATACGGCGGAAAGTACGAGCGGTTTTGCAAAACAAGCTGCTGCGTTTTATTTTGAACGGAATCCATCGGTAGCTGCCGTATTAGTAACGGATTCCCGGCGTTCTGATGGGATAGAGCGTACCTTTTTTAATACAACCTTCTTTTTAGCCCATGAGTTGGATTCATCTCTTGTACGGACTTTTTTGAAACAAGAAAAGGATGTCGCATTGCAGGTTGAGCGTGGAATTATGAAGATACTCAATGCTGCGCCGCTGTTTAATCAGCCGATGCTTGTCCTGTTTTATCCATATAAAGAGAAGGGGTTGTCACAGGGACTTGCTGTTTTCTTTTCAGCAGAAAAAATAACTGATGGTTTTGGGCAGGGAACGCTGCAAACAACCTATTTAGTTAATGATACCGGTGATATTTTAATTCATCCCGACTTTGAACTTGTCCGCAACGCTACAAATGTTGCTTCTTTTCCGCTTTTTACGCAAATGCGTGAGAATGGTGATACCAATCGGCAGATGCTTTTTGAGGACGCGCACGGTAAAAAGCACTTCGGGTCTTATACCCGGCTTTCACTTGGCGATTCAGCGGTGCTGACAACAGCGGAAGCCGCACAAGTACTGGAACCCGTTAACGATACGGCAAAGCGTAATCTCTATTTAAGTATTGCAGTCCTTGCGTTTTCAGCAATGTTTGTCTGGTTTGTGTCAAAATCAATTAGTACACCGATCAAATTACTGACTGTTGCGGCACATCAAATCGAAGCAGGTCAATATGAGCTGTCTCTTAAGCCGAAAACGAGGGACGAAATCGGGCTTTTGACTTCGAGCTTTGTTCAAATGGGTAAAGGTCTTGCAGAACGGGAGCGGCTTAAAGATTCGTTCGGTAGGTTTATCAACAAAGAGATAGCGGAATTGGCAATGCAGGGGCGCTTGGCTCTCGGTGGTGAAACAAAGGAAACAACAATATTCTTTTCCGATATCCGCTCTTTTACTGCTATTTCTGAGAAGCTGCAGCCGTTTGAGGTTGTCGGGTTCTTAAATGAATATATGACTCAGATGGTAGAGTGCGTAAACGATACTCATGGTGTTGTAGATAAGTTTATCGGTGATGCCATTATGGCTGTATGGGGTGCACCCACATCGGCTGGTTCCCCTCGGGAGGATGCGCTCAATTGTATTAGGGCTGCACTCCGTATGCGTGCTGCGCTGATGCGGTTTAACAAAGGTCGCGGCGGTGATAAAAAACCGATTATCCGTATTGGATGCGGTATTAACTCAGGTCCGGTTGTTGCCGGGCAAATAGGTTCGCAAAAGCGTATGGAATACACGGTTATCGGTGATGCTGTGAATCTTGCCTCTCGAACCGAAGCTTTGAATAAACCGATGGGTACTGATATTCTTATTACGGAGTATACCTATCGGCTGGTGCAGGATCAGGTACTGGTAGAAGAAATGCCTTCGGTTACTGTAAAGGGAAAGGAAAAACCGCTCCGTATGTTTGCAGTTGTCAATATGCCGCATGAAACAGGTATTCCCGGTGCAGGGGCAAAAGGTCCTACCAGTCTTAATCAGATTAGAAATGTACTGGGTATTCCCATTCCTGACTTTGCAAAGGTGAACCTCGATGAAGACGAAAAGAAATATAAGATCCAATCCTAGGGTTAATAATAGAGGGGCGGATGTTGCGGTTGTACTGCTTGCTTTACTGGTGATTTTTTTTGCTTCTCATCGCCTTATGGAGAATTTGAATAAGACGTTTTCGAGGACTGATAAAACACCGGTAGCAACCGTTACTTTTAAGTATAAAGCAGTCCAGCGGAAATTTCTTGACCGTGCTGTATGGGACCGCCCGCAGCAGAATTCTCCTGTTTACAACGGGGATACAATCCGCACAGCGCCTAATGCGGAGGCAACGCTTTATTTTGTCGACCGTAATGTGGTTGATCTTGGGTCAAGCACGATGATTCAAGTTTTTGTCAACAATGAAGAGACACAGATTAACTTGGATAGCGGTCTTGTGTCTGCTGTAACGTCGGATTCTTCCGATATGGTGATTAGCTCTGAAAATACTACAGCAAAGGTAGCAAGAGGCTCCACGCTTCGTGCTGATAAAAGTATTGTAGGAACTACTCAATTTGTGGTTGAGAAAGGTGAAGCCGTACTGAGCGGACAGGATGGAGCAGAAGATAGCCGTGTGTTAACGCAGGGGGCAATAGTGCAAACCGGCACAGAGCAGCCCTTTGTGATGATTAGTCCCGGAAAAAGCATAAAGTTATTGAATCAGAGCGGAAAAGGCGTTGACGTTCCTTTTCAATGGCAGACTACTGTGCAGACTGGAGATGATTTATACCTTGAAACGGCGCCTTTTAGTAATTTTTCCGATGAAACACAGCGCTATACGGTTACCGGATTAACGGAATTTACTATTCCTCAGCAAAAAAATTCATTTTATTGGCGGCTCTATGCAGGAGAAGCTGCTGGTGATGAACAATCGATGCTAGGCGGTAAAATTACTATTGTTTCGGCTCCAGCGCCGGTATTGCTTGAACCTGTTTTTGAAGCGAAATATACCTATGTGGAAACTCCTCCTTCGATCAGGTTTTTGTGGGAAGGCAATACACTGGCAGCATCCTATTTGTTAGAAGTTGCCGATAACCCCGATTTTAGGAATCCGCAGTTTAGCCGCTTTACCAATACACAGTCGCTGACCTTGCCGGAATTTACTGAAGGAACATGGTATTGGAGAGTTACCCCGCGGTATCTGATTGGGACAGAAAGTGCTCCTGAGTCTTCAAAGATAGCATTCTTTCATGTTGAGCAGCAAAATGCAGTGCAGGAAGCTCCTCAAGCGCTTTTTCCGCAAGCCATGGCTGAAACAGCCCGCGGGCAGGAGATGACATTTGCATGGAAAAATAAGTCCGAAACAAAATCATACCGGCTTAAAGTTGCAAAAGATGCCCAGATGAAAAATATAGTGGTCGATACGGTTGTTGAATCCAATTCTTTTAAATTGGCGGATGCCGCAGCCGTTTTGCCCAATGGCGATTACTATTGGACAGTGTCCGGTATTGACTCCAAGGGGATGGAGACGGCAGCAACTGCTCCGGTTCGGTTTGAAACAATGAACAGTGATTTTTCGCTGCGCAGTATCTTTCCTCCTGAAGGGTTTACCATTGCTGACACGTTGTGTCCTGATGTTCGGTTTACATGGAAAACAAATGTGGAAGCCGATAAGCGTTTTCAAGTGTCCGCTTCTCCTGACTTCGAAAGGCTAACTGCTGATGTGACAACAAACGGAAATGGGATTGAAGCTGTTTCTTTACCGAAGGGGACATGGTATTGGCGAGTGATTACTGAAAGTAATGTAGGTACGGTAAAGTCAGAGGTAAAACAAGTTGTCGTTGCGGAACCGCTGGAAAAGCCCCGCTTATTGGGTGTTACTCAAATGGTTATGGTATTGGCGGAGAAAAAAAACAAGTTTGCATGGACACCTGTTGCAGGCGCTGATTATTATCAGTTGCGTATTTTCAAACCGGGGTATGAGGATGACCCGATTTATGAGAATTTGTTTGTTACTAATACAGAAATCGAGATGCCGTTGCACCATGTTGAAGACGGAATGTATCGGTTGAGTATTCAGGGGTTTTCTGCTGCATCGATAACATCTACGCGCCGGTACGGTCTTGCCGTTGATCATGATTTTATGTTGCGCCAGCTTCGACCTGTTGAGCTTCTTCACCCTCGTGACGGCGCTTCTGTAAAGGGACTTGACGCTGCACTTCAGCCCTTTAGCTTTAAGTGGTCGGCAATGGTAGAACCATCTTCAGCGCAGTTTATTTTGCAAAAGAAGGGTGCTACGGCGCCAGTACTGGCTGTGCAGAATCCCTCCAAGGAGGTACAAGCTCCTTGGTTAGATGCAGGTAAATATACATGGGAAGTAAAGGCAACGGTTTTTGAAGGTTTTGATATTTCATCATCGAAACCCTATACTTTTACGGTACTTCCCATACCGCCGCTTCCTCCTGCTTCTTTTATTGTGCCGGAGCAAAATGCTGTGCTCAATGCTGCATTCTTTAAATCTTACCGTAGTATTGATTTCCAGTGGACTAAGGTACCTGATGTAACACATTACCGCTTTACTTTACGGAATGCCAAAGGTAAGCCGCTTGTTACGCGGGATATCCTAGCGGATGCAGCAGAGACCCCTGAATTTAACTTTCAGGAAATTACCCTCTTATCACGTGGTTCTTTTACGGCAGAGGTGCGGGCGCAGCGCCGGTTGAGCAACGGAAAGGTGTTCCAAGACGGTACTGTTTCCCGACTCAGTTTTGAAATCGATTTACCGAAACCGACTTCGGTGAGGGTCGATGAAACAGGGGTTTTGTATGGTAGATAAGTATTTTGTTATGATTTGTGCCGGTCTTTTGGCTCTATGTCTCTTTCCGGCGGCTGCTCAGGAGCAAGCCGGGGTACATGGCGAAACGGCAACACCGGAGCAGAATACGGAGACAGTAGCGGAAGTAAAACTGCCGGTGAACGAGAAAAAAAACTATTTTCTGCAGGAGACTGATGAGGGTATTACACTGGTGCAGCGGCTTTCGTGGGAGGCGATCGACGATATTTTCGGTTTTGAATTTCAGCTTGAGAAGTTTGACAAAAAAA
This sequence comes from Treponema sp., assembly GCF_052169735.1. Classification (GTDB taxonomy): domain Bacteria; phylum Spirochaetota; class Spirochaetia; order Treponematales; family Treponemataceae; genus Treponema. The sequence continues at coordinate 10,389 of NZ_JBQNBW010000030.1, read as the reverse complement.
CAAATGTTTGGAATATTATCGATCAGGATATTGTAAAAATTAATTATAAGGATGTATCGCTGCCCCCCGGAAGTTACCGCTACCGGGTCCAAATTATCAACTTGCTGGAGCAAAAGGAAGAAATGAGTGCATATCGTAATTTTGATATCCGCTTAGCATACCAGCCGGAGATAGCGGCTATTTCGCCTGGAGTGATTAACTTTGATGAATTGGAATCACAAACGCTCACTGCTACCGGTAAGAATCTTCATGAAGATACTGTGTTTACACTTACAGATGAACTCACTGGAACTGTTTTGCAGGGGACGATTGTTCAAGTAAATGAAGCAGGAACGAATGCGGTGATAGGGGTTGAGCTTCTGAGAGCGAATCCCGGTACCTATACATTTGCAGCGGTGGATCCAAGCGATTTACGGGCAGCGAAGCGGGGGATTGTATTCCGCTTTCAAAAACCGATTGATGTTTTTATTTCAGGTAACTATGTTTTTAATGGTTTTATCGGAAATAAGGTACTCAAGCAGTATTTTGCTAGCGATATTGCCCCGCTTGCCGGAGGAATACGCTTTACTGTTGTACCGATTAAGCGGTTCTATGGCAATTTCGGGATCAATCTTACGAGTTCGGGAACTTATTTCAAACATAAAGCTGACGGATATACAGTAAGTACCGGATTGCTATTCACAAATCTGAATGCTGTGTATTTTTATCCCATTATCAGACGCCGTTTAGTACTCGATGTTCATGCCGGTGTCGGTTCAATTTTTATGTTTGGTCCACTGTTTACTTATCATACTAAGGAAGTGCTTACAAGTGATAAGACCTGGTACTGGGGGCTTACATTTAATGCCGGTACTGCGCTCTATATCTATCTTTATAAAAGACTTTATGTAGAAGTTAATCTTGATCATATTGTTCCCTTTCGGGGTGGAAACGGCTATCCTGCGTATATCATTCAGCCGCAGGTCGGAATCGGTTGGGAATTTTAGTACATGATTCAGCCTGATGACTGTGAGATATTATATCATTTTTTTAGAACAGGCTCTGAGTACATAAAAGGATACCGTTCTGATGCACCCTATCCTGAAAGTTATGCCGTCGCTGCCGGTAGGGTATCCGCAGCTGTGCAGGAAGGGGCTGGTAACGCTCCACCTGCGGTAGGTATCTCCGGCAGGGATATTGCTTCCGGTTCTTTTGTTCCGTCCTTTACGGATCGCCATAGCGGGTTGTCTGTTGTTTCCGGCAGCGAGCAAAGGTGCAGCGGCTGTGCCACTGCAGAAGCTATAGCACAGTCTGCTCTGTCTGATGGGGATGTTCTTGGTTCGCTCCAAGCAGTGTATGCTGCCGTAGCGCAGTGCGGTGCTTGTAAACTTGCTGCAACGCGCACTAAGCCGGTAGCAGGGGAAGGTCCGGAAGAGCTGTCCCGCCTCAGCAATTCAGTTGAGGTTATGGTTATCGGTGAGGGACCGGGTGCAGATGAAGACCGGCAGGGCCGCCCCTTTGTCGGGAAGGCGGGGCAGCTCCTCGATAAGATGCTTGAAGCCATTCAGCTGTCCCGTAAAACTAATTGCTATATTACAAATGTGGTAAAATGCCGTCCGCCGCAGAACCGTGATCCTGAACCTGATGAACGGAGCTGCTGTGCTCCCTTTTTAGAAGCGCAAATCCGTTTAACCCGTCCTAAGATGATCTTAGTACTGGGGAGAGTTGCGGCGCAGCATCTTCTCCAAACATCTGAAGGAATAGGCAAGCTGCGCGGCCGTTTTTTTGAATATAGCGGTATACCGCTCATGCCTACCTACCATCCGAGTGCGCTGCTGCGGGACGAAAGTTTGAAGCGTCCCGCATGGGAAGACCTCAAACGGTTCCGTTCCCGGCTGCTGACGCTGCAGGGGCAGGGATAGCGTATGGCGCAATGGCTGGAACTTGTCTTTAAACTCCCATTATATCAGTCTTTTTTTTACCGTAACCCTGCCGATTCTGAAACGGTGCAAGGTGCAGAATCCGCTGCCTCGGTATCGCTGGTGGGTAAAAGAGCAGCTGTCCGGTTCGGTTCTCGAAAGCTCACCGGTTTTATCATAGCAGAACATCATGAGCTGCCGAAAAGCTGCCCTTTTGCAGCAGCTGATATAAAGCCGATTGACCGTGTGATTGATGCGGAACCGCTTTTTGGAGCAGAGCAGGTGGAGCTTGCCCGCTGGATGTCTCACTTTTATATCTGCGCAGAAGGGGTTGCTCTGTCTGCCATGCTGCCGTCCGGTAAGCGCGAAGCAGGGGAGCTGAATACCGAGGGCTTTGAACTGAACGGGACGGACTTTTCCGCTGCTGCATTCAATCTATCGGATGAGCAAACTGCGGCAGTCGATGCGATTACCGGCTGCAATACCGGTGATTTCTTTTATGTGTACGGCATTACCGGGTCAGGGAAAACAGAGGTGTTTTTACAGGCTGCTTCGCGCGTGCTTGCTGCCGGAAAATCTGTTATCTATCTGGTGCCGGAAATTACTTTGAGCCATCAAGTAGCAGACACAGTGAGGCAGCGCTTTGGTGACCGCTGCGCAGTGCTGCACTCAGGGCTAACCGGCAGCAAGCGGCTTGCTGAATGGCGGCGTATAGCACGGGGTGAGGCACGGATTATTGTCGGTGTGCGCAGCGCTGTTTTTGCCCCTGTCTGTAATCTAGGGCTCATTATCATTGACGAAGAGCATGACGGATCGTATAAATCGGGCTTTACCCCGCGTTACCATGCACGGCAAGTTGCTATGTACCTGTGTAAAAAACACGGCTGTCCCTTGGTGATGGGGTCGGCAACACCGTCGGTAGAGGCATGGCATTTGATGCAGACGGGAGGAATCCGTACACTACGGCTTACCAAGCGGCTTTCAGGCGGCGCCTTACCCCGTATCCGCATTGAATCGCTTTTAAGTACGCAGGGGGCTTTAAGCGGCGCCCTTATTGAAGAGATGCGGCGTACTAAGGCTCAAGGTAAGCAAAGTATTATTTTTTTGAATAGGCGCGGATTTTCTCATTTTTTTAAGTGCAAAAACTGCGGACATGAGGTATTATGTAAGAACTGCTCCGTGCCGCTCACCCTTCATAAAAGTGAAGGATTGATGAAGTGTCATTATTGCGGTTGGACGGCACAACCTCCTACCGCCTGCCCTGAATGCGGTTCTATAGAAGCCGGATATACCAGTATCGGTACGGAATATATCGAAGAGCAGGTGCGCAAGGCGTTTCCTGACTGTACCATTCAGCGGATTGACACCGATGTGCTGCAAAAGAATAAGGAAACGGTGCGGATTCTTCATGATTTCCGGGATGGTAAAATCGATATATTGCTGGGTACTCAGATGATTGCAAAAGGATTGAACTTCCCCGGTGTACGGCTTGTGGGCATTGCCCTTGCTGATACCGGCTTGCAAATGCCCGATTTTCGTGCATCGGAACGTAGTTTTTCGCTGATCATGCAGGTAGCGGGTAGGGCAGGGCGGTATGTACCTGATGGAGAGGTCATTATTCAAACCTATAATCCCTACCATCCTGCGATTGTGTGCGCTCAGCATAGCGATGCCGAGTCTTTTTATAGCCAAGAGCTGCAGCAGCGCCGGGTGTTAGAGTTTCCGCCCTTTGCCCGGCTTATCCGGCTGGTATTCCGCAGCAAGGATGAGCAGCAAGCAGAGGCAGCGGCATATAGCGCCTGTTCTGTGCTGAAAGAGCTGCTTCCTGCGGCAGGGGTAGAAATACTGGGACCTTCAGACTGTATGCTGTCGATGGTTGCGGGTAATTACCGGTTTCAACTGCTGCTGCGTGCGGCAGTACTGGCTCCGGTTCAGAAGGCTGTGTACCGGTTTATCACGGAATACCGGTGTGCAGCCGGCGTGTATATTGAAACGGACGTTGATCCGGTAAACTTGTTATAACTAAGAAGATTAAACCTGTTCCGAACGGTAAGTGTCAGAATAGGTTTATGCGTGTAGAAGGTTAATGCTCACAAACCGTGCCGGGCTTGTTGATCGTTCATCCGAGGAGAAAATATAATGTTTAAAACAAAGCCGTTCATTTCTGAAAGAGTTTGGGGCAACGAGCGCTGGATTGTGTCGACTCATAAAGCAGGTTTATCACTGGTGGATAGTACGGATCCGAGTATGGCAGGTGAATATCTTTCTGATGTAATCCCGCAGCCCTACCCAATACTGATAAAAGTTATTCAGGCTGATCAAACCTTGTCTGTACAGGTACATCCGGATGATGCCTATGCACAGATACACGAGCACAGTCCCGGCAAAACTGAATGTTGGTATATTCTTGATGCAGTACCGGGGGCAGAAATTGTCTACGGGTTGAAAGAAGATTATTCAGCCCAGGAAATTTATGCTGCACTTGAAAATGGAACACTAGAAGGACTGCTTCGCTCTGTTCCTATTGAAAAAGGTGATTTTATTTTTATCCCTGCCGGTACGGTTCATGCCATTAAAGGCGGTATACGGCTGCTGGAAGTACAGCAGGCAAGCGATATAACATACCGTCTCTATGACTGGGGTCGTCCGCGCGAATTGCATATTCATAAAGGGCTGGATGTTATCCGCTATCTTCCTGATATGATGCTTAGCCCCGAACACCCCTTTCGCGGTAAGGCAACCTGTATCTATTTTAAGCTGGAAAGAAAAACGTTTTCTTCACGCGGGATTCTCTCTTTTGGTGATTTTACAACGCCGGCGGCAAAAACAGGATGGGGGTGTCTTTTTATTATTGAAGGAAGCGGTGTGCTTGAAATGGCAGGGGAGTCTCCGCTGCGGATTAAGGCAGAAGATTGTATTATGGTACAAAATAGGGCAACACTCGGTGTTATCCCCGATGAAGATACAACACTTTCTTTGATGATGATAGGATAATACGGGGATGAAGAACATCCCTCAGTTCTGATGATAAATCACTAGTTTCTCGGTTAAAGATAAAGGATAAAACATGATAAAAAAACATAAAAGCGGAAATATGTTTTTCTGTTCTGCTCTACACGTAGGTAAATACAGTCTCCTTATGATCAGTTTATTACTGTTTGCAGGGATGCTTTATGCGGAAGAGGATGCTGCCGTTCTACCGGACGCACCTTTCCCCATTGAACGGTACCAAATTACGGCAGTGCAGTATGCTATTAAGGGACTTACGCGCGAGTATCCGCTTTCCCGTGCCGTACCGATAGATACTGCACGTATTTTTGAGCTGGAAGACAAGCTCCAGCAGTATATTACCGAGCTTGAGCAGCGCTTTAAAAATATCAGAAGTATTGAGTCAGCTGTAATCACGGTAGACTATGGAGTTCCTACTACGGATGGACTTATTCCCGTTACACTGACAGTCACTGTGGTTGATACGTGGAATTTTATTGCGGTGCCCTATCCTTCATTTGATTCAAACACAGGGCTTCAATTAAAATTGAAATTGCAGGATTTTAATTTTCTCGGGACATTGCAGCCCTTAAAAGCTGATATTGTGTATCAGTCTACCGAAACGGATAAACAAGTTTTTTCCTCTACACTCAACTTTAGTTTGCCTTTTCGTGCCGGTATATTTGACATGGCATGGGGGAGCAGCTTTGGTCTAACCTATGTATATCAGGAACTGCCTAAGATAACTTTGTCGAGCGGTTTGGAAGCGGCCTACAGGGTAAACAAGCATTTTTCGCTTCGCTTCGGTATGGTACCGGAATTGATTATTAATGACCGATCTTCATCAAATACTGCTGATGCGGTATCAACCAAGCTGCCTTCGCAACCCGTAGATCCTACAGGGACTACTTCATCGCCGAATACTGCTACAGATGCGGTTCCGGCTCTTTCTCAACGTACACCTGATGAAGAGATGGATGATACTAAATCAAAAACGGTCGATAAACAGGAGCCTGCGGTTCTCGGTTATGTGTATCCTCATGATCGCTATTACTTTAAAACAAGTTTTTATATGAGAACTCCAGTCAATATCACCCAACTAAAGCACTTTGGGTCATTGATTTGGACTCCTTCTATGAGTATTGCCGGAAATTGGGCTTTTGATGGTATTCAAGCGGAGAATTTAAAGGTATGGACATTCGGCTGGGGGCATACGCTTTCGTTTGGCAAGGTTAACTGGATTGGAAATTTTAGGAAAGGACTTTCCGTCTTGTTCGATAATACTTACTCTTATCGTTTTTATAAAGCAAAAAAAATGGCAATCGGTTTTGCTGCCTCAACGGCGGGATATTATCCCTTTTTTGACCGGTTTGGCGTCTATGGGCGTGCTCAGCTTTTCTACCATCTTTTCAATGTAGAAACTCTACAGGCGGGTGCAGCATTGCGGGGAATTTTGAATAAGCGGCTCAGTACAGATACCGGGATTGCATTCAATATTGATCTGCCTATCCGTATTGCCTCATTTGATTTTCAAGAAATTACGGGTGTGTCATGGGTGCGCTTTTTTAATTGTGATGTCCATCTCGTGCCCTTCCTTGATATTGCATTAGTACATGATACTAAAACCGGGCGCTATTACCACCCTGCAGACGGATGGTATGCAGGCGGTATGGAAGTTATCGTATATCCTCAAAAGATGCGGAGTATTTATGTACGGGCAAGCCTTGGATTCGATTTAGCTGAACTGAAAAATGTACCGGGCTTTAATAAGATCGGAGGACGTGCAAAGCGGGATGGCGAGCCAATCTCGGAAATCTTTATTGGTATTGGCGTGCACTATTGATACTTTTGTGATTTTATTGCACACAACCGCAATAGTTTCTAAATGTCGTTCTAACGGGAGGCAGATAAGCTGCAAGAATCGAGGAAGCCTTTAGACTTTTGACCTTCGCCGGCAGCTTAATCTGCATACTGGATGTCTTGTATTTATTCGTGGGGTCTAATATCAATCTGTTAACTCAGACTCCTTTTTATATTTTTTATAGTTTTTTTGTGCTTTGTATACTATGCTTGCAACTATCAATGTAATTAACCCGATAATCCCACTTAAAATAATTTTAGAGACTCCAAAGTTGCTTTCGTATACTTTATACGCAGAAAATACAAACAATGCAAAAACAATGATAAATCCTTGCAAATAAGCATTCTTGATATTGTTATAGTGCTCTGCCAAATCGGAATTATCGGTCAACAATTTTTGCGGTTCTTTTCCGTTATTTTCAACTACGAGTATTTCTTTATTAAAGCCTTGAAAAGAATTAGCTATTTTCCCATCACCATGTGCATACGGTCTAAATCTAACTTTTCCAAACACTATGCTGCCTTGGTTTAATGGAGCTCTATACACCCTTGTTCCATTCTCTTTTAGCATTTGTATATAGCTATCATTTTCGCGTGATGAGTTTGCGCCTATAAATTGTGTAGAATAAGAATAATTTTTATCGGTTTTTTCAAAATTATATACGAAATTATTGATCGCCTTTAATCGATAACCTTTTTTAGCCGTTTCATTTAGCCATGTTTCTAAATCACTTATCGGGTCTAAAAAAAATTTAATTTTCTGCATATTATCTACCTCTTATATTTTTTATCAATAATTGAAGTTCCTGCAATCGTTTCTCTTCTTTTTTAACCTGTTCTTTTCCCGATTCGGTTATAATATAATTGACTTTTCCATCGAATCTTGAAGATTCAACAATCCAGCCTTTTTCTGCCAGATTTTTTATGGCTCCATAGAGAGTCCCCATTCCCAAAACAACTCTTCCATCGGTTTTTTCTTCAATAAATAATTTAACTCCATAGCCATGCAGCTCCTTATATAAGGCTAATAAAACCAATAATGTCGTTTCCGTTAAAGCTCCACTGGATATATTGTCTCTCACACTTATTGCTTCCTTTCTTTTGCATCACTATTCGTAATATATCACTATTCGTAGTATTTGTCAATAATGAATATTTTACTTAGCTTTTAGTTGATAAGTCATAAATCTTACATTGAGACAATAACACCACAGAAGAATTTTCCTGATTACCATTAAGTGACACAAGTCATCAACCTAACGGGGAGGGGGGGACGTGACATAGGCTCGACTGCGTTGTTGACTTTGAAAACGGTGTTAGGTGATTATAATTTTTTTATAGGGTTTGAAAAAGCTTTGCACAAAAAAACCGAACAAAGCGAAAAAATCTGTATGGGCATATTCGGCTGTAAAGGCTTTGATACCTTCGACCCTTTAAAACTCATCGGCGGTTTAAACAAGAACAGAGCGAACGAAAAGGATTTTAAAAACGCGATCGATTTTTTTGAAAAAAATATTATGAATGCATAAAGGTTTTATAAAAGTCGGATCATAAATTTTGAAAATTATTCTGGTTTCTCTGACCTAAACGGGCGTTAGACGATTATTTTTCAAATATCCAATTTCCATCTTCTGATTGAAAATCTAATTCAGCAATACATGTATCATTATATTTTTTTCCTTTATACAATTCCTTTACATAAAAACCATAATCAATCCAATTTATAATCTGCGGTTCAAGATTTTTATCTTTTAAGGTAACTGCCGTAGATTTTTCATTAAATGAATCAATAACTTTTATCCGATTATTATTTTTATAAAGCATTTCATTTTGTGCATATCCATTTATGATTTTCATTTTTATGCAGTTTGAATTAAGATTTTTTGAATATAATGCAATTTTTATTGTGCTATCCTCCGTGTCTTCTACATAACTTGTTGATGGATTACCATCAAAAGCATTTTGAATTGTATATTTAAACGGACGAACTTTATCAATAAGAGGATATGAATAATCGATATTAATTATAGGGATTTCCACATCCTGCCTTATTAAATGCAAACATTCATCTCCCAACCAGTTTTTATAAAAAGATTCATTTTGTAAATCTTTCCAATATTTAAAATTTGCGGAAGTAGAACGTTCGGTTCTTTCCCAGCTTTCACCATCATCAGAATCGGCATAATGAAATATTACACGCTTAGCGTTGTTAAACTCCAGAATTCCTATGATTTTATTACTTCGTTCTATAACCGATACATTACCATAATTATCTTCATCCCAGCTTGTTAACGTGCCATCTCCTGAATTCAGTATATAAATATATCCATATGATATTTCATGAAAAACCCCATTAACTTTTATATAAACCCATTGTCTAAGTCTCATTTTATTTTCATATATTTTTGAAAGGTTTTCATCGTTTAAAGTTTCATAACTTGTTAAAAGCCGATAGACAGCTCCATTTTCATAATTTTCTTCAAAAAGACGTACATATTTATCTCCATACTCCCCATCTCGTATGCTTTTTTGATTTTTAAAATATTTTAATATTTCGTCATCCGTACATTCTGTGATATTTTCATAATTATTTCCAAAAAGAATTTCTCTATAGTCATAAGTAAAGCCTGGAATTGAAGTAAATATTAACAATGAAAATAAGATTATCTTTTTCACTTTTTCCTCCTAAAAATTAGTACACCGGCGACATATTCGTATAACAACTACTTAAACTATTTTGCGGCTTGTCCGCAATGTCAGCGTTGAAGCGGGTGTTAGGTTTTATTTATATCAAATTATCATAATCTCTTTTTGCATAAAAAATACGCATTATTGAAACTTCTTTTTTGTCATCATTAATTAGATACAACGCAATGTAATTTTTCTTAAAAAGAAATCTGTGATATCCTTCTGCTTGTAGTACTAAATCATTACTTAAAGGATACATATACGGATTATCTTCAATATTTGTTTTTACTTCTACAAACTCTTCAAGCAAACTGCCCGCAGCTTTGGGATTACAGAGCGTATTGGAAATATATGTTATTATTTCTGATAAATCTTCTTCTGCTTTTTCCATAATTCGGACATTATAAGCCATGTTTTTCCCTTATACGGAAAACAGCATCCTCGACAGAAGAATATCTGCCGCTTTTCATGTCTTGTCTTGCTTCTTCAAGTTTCCCGTACACATTAGAAAGAAAAAGATTTTTTTCATAGGTTTCCATACTCATAATGACCATGTCGCCATAACCATTTTTTGTAACAAAAATCGGTTCTTTTTCCTCATGGCATATTTGAGAAATTGCTGTAGTATTTTTTAAATCCCTTATCGGAACTATTCTCGGCATTTGTATCTCCTGATGGGATTATTTTACCACATATCTAGGTATTTTGTCTATAAAAAATGAAAAATGTTCTTCATTGCCGCACTGTATAAATTTTATTTTGCAATTACTTTCTCATGGGCAGCAGGTAGAAAAGCAAAAGTTACATTATTTTCATAAAATCCTCCTATGATTTTATAAATTTATTTTTGGTCGAAATAAATGGTATAGGCTGGTTCCGCGCCTGCATGTCTTTAGGCAGGTCAACCTAACGGGCGGCGGATAAGCTGCAAGAAGGGAGAAAGCCGAGAGGCTTT
>NZ_JBQNBW010000029.1:0-32566 GCF_052169735.1 Treponema sp. | reverse complement strand
ATAATTCTATGACTTTATTATACGAGGGTTTAATACCCCGACGCTCTGCGTCGTAGCAAAGGGTATTAAAGCCGACTGCAACCACCTTATGAGAACAACAACCCCGACGCAAGCGTCGGGGTTGTTGATTATCAAAAGTCCGTCTGTTGCCGCATGATCATATCCGCCATCACCACCGCCGTCATCGCTTCAATCACGGGCATTATCCGCCGGTAGAGGCATACGTCATGCCGTCCGGTAATTGCATACCGCACATACTCTCCCGTGCTGCTTTGCATCAGCTGTTCCTGTGCGATGGAAGGTACGGGTTTTACTGCTGCTTGAAACACAATGTCATTTCCATCGGAAATTCCTCCGGCGATCCCTCCATGATGATTTTTACCGGCAGTATTGGCTTCCGAGCCGGTCATGCGGGCAATCTGAAATCCTGCACCGAAGGCAATCCCCTTCACACTGCCGATGGACAGCACTGCTTTTGCGAGTTCCGCTTCCAGTTTGTCAAAGACTGGCTCACCGAGACCGGGAGGAACACAGCCTATCCGGCACTCAATCACCGCTCCGGCGGAATCTCCTGCGGCTTTTAGCTCCGCAAGGACATCCCGGATTGCAGCAGGCAGCTCATCCGCCATCCTTACCGGCGGTTTACAAGGAATACCGGCAATCTCTATTGCTGCAGCCGCAATGCTGATGGGGGATGCGGTATGGAATTGTTCCACAGGAGGAATACCTGTCTGTGCAGCATCCGCAGTATAAAAGGATGTTGCCGGGCGTTTTGCGTAGTGTGCAAGTATCTTTTTTGCCACAGCGCCTGCTGCGATCCGTGCTGCGGCTTCGCGCCCGGATGCCCGCCCGCCGCCGCGCCAGTCGCGGCGGCGGTATTTTGCCTCATAGGCAAAATCCGCATGACCGGGGCGGTACAAGGTTTTGAGCGCTCCGTAGTCATGCGGGCGGGCATCGGCGTTGCGGATCAGTACGGCAATCGGTGTTCCAAGGGTAAAGCCCTCAAACACACCGGAAAGGATTTCTGGTGTGTTTGCTTCACGGCGTGCTGTTTCAAAGGCACCTGCCGGACGCGCAGCTCGTAAGTCTGCAGCAATATCTTCAACGGTAAGCGGAATACCGGCGGGACAACCGTCAATAACAGCGCCGATTGCCGCTCCGTGACTTTCGCCGAAAGTAGTAACCTTCAAAAGAGTTCCAAAAGTATTTCCTGCCATACCGGCATCTTACTGTAAACGGTATGCCGCCGCAAGCACAATGTGGTAGCCGTGGTAACGGGTGTTATCAGTTTTATTCGTGCGGAGAGTAAATGCTCATAAGCCGCGTTAGGGCTGTTGATTCGGGGATGCCAAAAACACGTTGCTTCGGTTCCCATCGTAAAAAGCTCTTTTATAATTCTTTTCAATATTATATACTGTAATGGTTATTGACATTACCTAAGGGGGATTTAATATGGAACTGGCATATAAGGCAAAAACGGCATGGGAAACGCTGACTGCAGAAGAACTTGCAGAAATGCAGACATTCTCTCAAGACTATATCGCATTTTTAAATCATGGAAAAACAGAGCGTGAATGTACCGCTCAAATCATACAGCATGCAAAGGCTGCCGGTTTTAAACCGCTTGAAGAGGTTATTAAAAGCGGTACAGCTCCTGCTGGCACCAAGGTCTATCTCAATAATAAAGACAAATCTGTGGTGATGATGGTGCTGGGGAAGGATATTACCGAAGGAATGAATATCGTCGGCGCTCATATTGACAGTCCGCGACTTGACCTCAAGCAAATGCCGCTCTATGAGGATTCAAACCTTGCTTTTTTAAAGACGCACTATTACGGCGGTATTAAAAAGTACCAGTGGACAACAATTCCGCTTGCTATTCACGGTGTGATCTTTACAAAGGAAGGAAAAAAAGTCGAAATTTGTATCGGCGAAGATGAAAATGATCCGGTTTTGTTTATCAACGATTTACTGATTCACCTTTCAAAAAAACAGCTGCAGGAAACATTGGCAGAAGGAATAACTGCGGAACAGCTCAACGTGTTGGTCGGCAACATGAAACCTGCTGCTCCAGAGGAGAAAAAAGACGGGGATGATGCAAAAAAGGAAAGTGCCAATCCTGTCAAAGAAAACATCCTTAAAATACTGAATACAAAGTATGGTATTGTAGAAGAAGATTTCAGAATTGCAGAACTCGAAGTTGTTCCGGCAGGAAAGGCTCGTCATGTCGGGCTGGATAATTCGATGGTTGCTGGACATGGACACGATGACCGTGTGTGTGCATACACAACACTGCGGGCAATACTCGATGTTACCGGCGTTCCGGAAAAGACAGCAGTTGCCCTCTTTGCAGATAAAGAAGAAATCGGTTCGGTTGGAAATACCGGAATGACAGCGTTGTACTTTGAAAATATGGTTGCAGAGCTTGCAGCCTTACAAAAGGCTCCCTGCGATATCGGTGTCCGCCGTGCATTTGCCCATTCGTGTATGCTGTCTGCCGATGTGTCTGCGGGTTATGATCCGGCATTCCCCTCTGTTTTTGAAAAATTGAATGCAGCCTATATCGGCAGCGGAATTTGTATCAATAAATACACTGGTTCAGGCGGTAAGAGCGGGTCAAATGATGCCAATGCTGAATATCTGCAAGAGATTAGGCACTTGTTCGATACCAACAAAGTTGTGTGGCAAACGGCGGAGCTCGGTTTGACCGATGCCGGCGGCGGCGGAACCATTGCGTATATTCTGGCTAAATACGGTACAGAGGTTGTAGACTGCGGTGTGCCGGTTTTATCCATGCACGCCCCCATCGAATTGGTCAGTAAGGCTGATATTTTAATGGCCTACCGCGCCTACCGCGCATTTTTAAATCGGTAACAGCGCTGCAAAGGAGACCGGCAATGAATACACTATACCCTGAGCTGCAGGCGGCTTTTGATAAGCTCATTCTTTCGGCTTCAGGCTGGCGGAAAGTCTTTGCTCCATCGGGCATTGAAAGCGATGCTGATCCTCAAATTACCGCAGCAGACCGTGATATTGTTTTTTTTGCAGCTCAAGTATTTGCGGAATTTTTGCATGAGGAATTTCCGGCAATTACCACCATAGTTGTAGCGCGGGATAGCCGTCCCACCGGAGCCGTACTGCTGGAAGAAGCTGTCTTGGCTCTTACAGCAGCTCCTTCTCAGCCTGACGTGCAGTCTACCGGAATAACCGCTGCGCCGGAGATTATGGCGTATGCCCGGTCTGCCGGGGCTGCTTTCATGTATATTTCCGCAAGTCATAATCCCATCGGGCATAACGGCTTTAAATTCGGCTTGGCGAACGGCGGTGTACTTGACGGGGAGCAGTCCGCCCGGCTTATTGCTCGGTTTACCCAGAAATGCGCTGCAGCCCATCGGGAAACAGCAGCCGGTTTGCGTACCTCGGTTGACGCTGCGCGGTGCCGCACAATACTTGAAGCGGAGGCAGCTCATAAACAGGCAGCTCTTGCTGCGTATCAAAGCTTTTTACAAACGGTTATTGCCGACTCAACCGATGTCAAGGAACAAGAAGCATTTTTTTCCGGGATTAAAGCGCAGTGTACAGCGCTTGCCAATGCAGGCAAGCCCTTTACGCTGGTAGCGGATTTTAACGGCAGCGCCCGTGCAGCCTCTGTTGACCGGCGTTTCTTTGAACAGCAGGGTATGCAGCTTATCGGTATTGCAGAAAAAGCCGGAGAAATTGTGCACGGCATTATCCCCGAAGGTGATAACCTCAAAACGTGTGCGGAAGCACTGGAACGCTTGCATCATACCGATCCCGCCCGGGCAGAAAACACGCTGTTTGGTTATATGCCGGACTGCGACGGCGACCGCGGCAATATTATCTACTGGGATGAAGCACAGCAAAAAGCGCTGATACTGGATGCGCAGGAGGTTTTTGCGCTGTCAGTGCTTGCCGAATTAAGCTATATGCACTATTGCGGCAAGGATAAAATACCGCTTGCGGTTACGGTAAACGGACCGACCTCGCTCCGCATTAACGAGATTGCCGCCGCGTTGGGTGCCGAAGTGTTCTATGCAGAAGTAGGGGAGGCGAATGTTGTAAACCGTGCAGAAGATGCCCGCCGCTACGGGTACACCGTACGGATTTTGGGTGAAGGTTCAAACGGCGGCAATATTACCTATCCAGCTGCCGTGCGCGACCCGTTGAACACACTCTTTGCCATCAGCAAACTGTTTTTGATACGGGATGTTTCCGGCGCACCATGTCCGTTCCATATTTGGTGTGAACGGTCGGGGCAGACTGCAAAGTATCGGGATAATTTTACCTTTGCAGATATTATCGCAACGCTGCCGCACTATCGGACAACCCCCACGCAGGAAGCACGGGCGTTGATGCATATCGGCACAACTGATCATGCTGCACTCAAATCAGCGTATCAGAAGATTTTTATGCAAGAATGGGCGGAAAAAAAGCAGCTATTAAAAGACCAGTTCGGCATTGAATCCTGTAAGGTATTTTCCTACAATCGAACAGTGTGTACGGAAAATTTTGCCGATTTTGGGCTGTCCGGAAAGGGCGGACTCAAGGTGCAGTTCTATACAGCCGATCATATACCGGTTGCCTTTATCTGGATGCGCGGTTCCGGTACCGAACCGGTATTCCGTATCATGGCTGATATTAAAGGAGACAATCAAGATGCCGAAGTCTACCTTGTGCAATGGCAAGGAGAGATGGTACGCAGGGCTGATGCCGCGCTTACTAAGTGATGCCGTCCGGTACTGTTTGAAACAGTGCTTTTTGAATGTTTAATAACACAGGGTGTCTCTTAACACGCTTCGTTTTTTAAGATGCCCATCGGGTATAAGGGAAGGATAAAACAATGGGAATTAGAGGTGAATTATTCACAACGCAAATTCCGGTAGAAAACCGGACATATTTTTTCAATGTAAAAGAAAACCGGTTGGGTGATGTATTTTTGCAGATTGTAGAAAGCAAAAATACTGATGGAGCAGGCTTTGACCGCCACGCAATCGTGGTGTTTCAAGATGAAATGCAAACTTTTTTACAAGGATTGAACCAAAGCCTTGAGTTTATTGAAAAAAAGCGGAAGGAACAGCTCAAAGAAAAACGGGAAAAAAAGCAGCGGAGTACGGAAGCCGGAGATGCCCCAAAAAAGAAGATATTCACCAAGCGAGATGCTCCCCAAAAACCTGCACGAAAAGTAAGAATCGTAAAAAAAGATACTGAAGCGTAGCGGAGTAAACCGTGAGCAACCTGGTTGGGGTTATATCCCGATAGCTCTGTGCCGGATGATTTTCTTGACTTTTTTAAGTATTTATGCACTATGAGTACAGGTGGCATACGTGAAACAGAGGCTTACAAGGTTAAAAACAATCAGAAAATTGATAACATCATATCCCATTGAATCTCAAGAAATGCTGCAGGGATATTTGGATCGTGAGGGTTTTTTTGTAACACAAGCAACATTGTCGCGTGATTTAAAGATGCTCAAGGTCAGCAAGGTTTCGAATGCTAAGGGTGATTATGTGTACACCGTTCCCAGCGAAGACCGTCCCCACGAAGCAGA
Source organism: Treponema sp. (assembly GCF_052169735.1). Classification (GTDB taxonomy): domain Bacteria; phylum Spirochaetota; class Spirochaetia; order Treponematales; family Treponemataceae; genus Treponema. The sequence goes on along the minus strand of NZ_JBQNBW010000029.1, from coordinate 26,997 downwards.
GCAGGCCGGAGTGCAAGATTTCTTGCGCGGCTACATTTCTATTGACTGTTCCGGCAATATGGCTGTTATCAAAACATATTCGGGGCATACTGATCTGATTTCTATGGCGCTTGAAAATATGAATTTTGAATCGATACTCGGAATTATTGCCGGGCGGGATAACTGTGTGTTTATCTGTTTGCGGGAAGGCGTAACAGGCGAACAATTCTTGAGAGAGCTCAAAGACCGAATCCCTGAACTGGAAGACTAAATAGCTGCTTTTTACAAAACTGCGGTAAATGCATTGTATAGAGGGTTCCGATGTATTTATAGTACTCTGATGCCGAAAAGCACCCTAGATCAACTTTTAAAAATACAGTACACTTTGTCTGTAACCATACGGGAACTCTGCTGGAATTGCTATTTTAGTATTTCCCGTAAAATCCTATCTTATCGTATCGTGCGGAGAGTATATGAAAATATGTACATCAGTGAATTTCTTTTTGTCAATAGCACTTATGATCGCTGTTTGTGGATCTTTAGCCTTTACGGTCACACAGGCAAAATCCTACATCGAAAGTAACTTCTACCAAGATGTACCATTTATGCTGGATTCTTCAGCCAGTGAGCTTCAAAAGGATTTAGCCGTCGGCTTAGCGCTTTCAGAAAAATTAGCAACGGAGCCATATTTGCTGCAATGGTTTGAAAGCCGGGAAACAGACAGCCGCAGCGGAGCACAGGTAACCGATATGCTCATCAGTCTCAGCAAAAAAGCACCGTTTTCTACCGCATTTGTCGCTTCACAGCTAACCGGCGGTTATTATGTGGTTGACAATACAAAAAACATCAAAAAAGATACATTGAAAGAAACAGATACAGCGGACAGCTGGTTTTTCACTTTACTGCAGAAGCCGCAGCAAATTTTTTATAATCTGGATTACAGTAAAACACTGAACGAAATCAATTTTTGGTTTGATGTGAAAATTTTCAATACAGCCGGTACGGCGATCGGTTTTGCCGGTATGGCGGTAAATTTAGAAAAAGCCGTTACAAAGATGAAGTCTTCTCTGCCTAGTTCGCAGTCTTGGGTTGGCGTTATTGATGATACGGGTAAGATTTCCCTCTGTTCTAATGCCGATTATACAACTAAAAAGCTGGATACTATTGTAGGCGTTTTATCTACCGTAAAAGGGTATGGTAATTTGCAATCCTATAACGACTCATCGCTTGGAACGATGATCGTTGTAAAAAAACAATTAGACAACTTACCATACTATGCCGTTTTAGCAGTACCGCTCCGCGATTTTGTCCCTCCAATCTTTTCGATTTTGCACTATTCAATACTCTGGACAGTCGGGCTGCTGATTCTTATTATTATTGCAACTCAAATATTCCTGCGCACTGTCTTTATTCGGTTTAATAGGATCAACGGCTTTTTTGAGAAAGTTGCAGAGGGAGATTTTACCATCCAATCGGATGTGCATACCGATGAAACAGGCAGTATCGCCGCGGTTATGAATGATGCTATTGCAAAGATACGCAGATCCTTTACCATCATTATCGAATCGACAAAAAATATGCTGGCGGTGAGCAAAACGCTCTCTGCAAAAATGATGGAATCATCGGTAGCGCTTAATCAAATTACCGGAAATATCGAACATACCGAAAGCCGTATTATGCAGCAGCATGCGGAAGTAACCGAAACCGCACAAAAGGTGAGCACTATCACGCAAACGATGGCCGATCTTGATGCTCATATTGATAGTCAGGCAAAAAGCATTGTGCAATCGTCGGCTTCGCTTGAAGAAATTGTAAAAGACATACAAACACTTCAGAGCCGAGCGGAAAAGAACCTGCAATCAATTAAAACGCTTGAAAAAACTACCCATACCGGTAAAGAAACTGTTGCAATGGTAGTAGAGGTGACCCGTGTCATTACGGAACAGTCGGAAGGGTTGCTCGATGCTATTACCGTTATTCAAAATACTGCAAGTCAAACAAACCTTCTTGCTATGAATGCCGCAATCGAAGCAGCGCATGCCGGGGAAGCCGGTAAAGGATTTGCGGTTGTAGCTGATGAAATACGGAAGCTCGCCGAAGAATCCGGGGCACAGGGTACCAGTATCACAAAAGTCTTGGAAGAGTTAAAGCATAAGATTGAAAGTCTGAATGGTGCGGGCCCCTTAGTTGCTGAACAGTTCGAAAAAATCAGTACAATGATGGATTTTATCTACCGTCAAGAAGATGGTATGATCCGTACTATGAAAGAACAAAAACAGGGTGGAGAAAACCTGCTTTCTGTTATCAAAGGAATGAACGAAGTAACCACCAAGGTCAAACGCGCTTCAAATGAAATTTTGACAGAAGCAACTAATATAACTGAAGGTATTGACAAACTTGCACGGCTTTCCGATGAAATTACTCAAAATATGTCGGAAATGTCGGTAGGAGTCACGGAGGTAAACAAGGCTGTGCAGGAAGTGAATGATATAGCTGTCAGCAATACGAAAAATGCTACACATGTTACTGAGGAAATCGAAAAATTTAAGGTGTAGCGAAACCGCTTTGTTTTAGGCACATAGCCTTTCCTCTGTAATCAACAACCCCGACGCAAGCGTCGGGGTATTAACCCCTCCGCACGAATAAAAACGGCAGCTGTGTCTCCATCGGACTCAGCTGCCGTTTTGCATTCCAACGCCATATCTTTTGGGAAAGCCCTTCCTACAAAGTGTGTTTTTAGCAGTTCGATTACCGTAACGTACTATGCGGAATTTTTGTCTGTGCCAGCAGTATCAGCTGCTTCATTTCTTCCATTGTGTAGGGACGGATTTTATTCCAAGCAGGGTTCAAACACTGTCCCGGTAAGAATGGGGCAAAAAACCACTGCGCGTCGTGTTGCAGTAGATCAGCAATAGCCTGTATATCTGCGGCTTGTACAAGCGGAGGTACAAACACCGTCCGGTACTCTATTTCAACCGGATGTGCAGAGGCTTCCGGTGTTTGTAAAAGTTTGAGTGTTTTTTTGAGCGCCGTTTCGGCGTGCAGCCCATCTGCGGGAGAGCCGTCCTGCCGAGCTGCCAGCAGTTCTCCATACCGGGATGGATTGGTTTTTATATCCAGGGCAACCATATCGGGGCATAGCGCTCGATCACCAAGCAGTGCCTGTAAAGCATCGGGCAATAGTCCGTTTGTGTCAAGCTTGACTGCAAGCCCAGCTTTTTTTGCCCGTACAATCAGTTCCGGTACTACAGGAGACAACAAAGCCTCACCGCCGGAGATTACTAGCCCCTGCAAAACCGATTTTCTTTTTTCAATATGTTCAAAGACCGCTTCAACCGGCACATAATCATTATTGCCTCCCGCAGAGGCTCTTATCACCGGTCCGTGCAAAACCGAAGCACAGACCAGTTCTGCATTGTAGCAATACGGACAGCGGAGATTGCAGCCCGGTAAAAAAACCGCAGCAGCAAGCCGGCGCGGGTAGTTTACAAGAGAGGTTTTTTGTAAACCGACATTCATATCTTAGGCAATATTCACCTTTACCGTACAAGGCTGCAAGCCGTATGCTTTCAGATCAGCAACAGAATATGCACGGGCGATTTCTTTTTCTTCAGCATTATACATGATCACGGCAGGACAGGAGCGGACACCGTGTGCCGCCGCTGTTTTTAAGCCTTCATCAGTATCTGCATCAATATAACGGACAGGAATATCAAGTTCATTGCAATATTCTTTTACCGGCGGACAATGAGGACAGGTGCGACGGGTATACACTTCCAGCAATGCGGGATATTGTATAGCTGCGCACGACTCTCTCTTTTGAGAGCCGGCATACACAGCAGTTTTATCATTTTTATCAGTAAACATTGTGCGTTGATCAAATTCTTCACGCTTGCCTTTATTCCAATTACGGACAGAACGGTAATACCCAACGATGCGGGCATACACTTCTGTCGGCGAACCGTGTACATCTTCGAGGGCAGCCTGCACTGCTGCAATATCCGCTTGAATTTCGGCTTGTGTTCTCATATTAGTACTCCCCTTGTTAATCCTGTTATGATACAACTTTAGGATCATTTATATAGTGTTTATTTATATTGTGCCGGCAACTATACCACTAGATATAGCGCATGTCAAGTACAGTAAAAGAAGCATGTAAAAAAAGCTGCTTCCTCTATACGGCAGCAGCAACCGCTGATACTTTGTTGAGAACCTCTAAAAAACTATCCGAGTTTTTAGTGTCGAACTGTTCGAAAACACAGTTATCGAACAGTTCTATTCTCACTAGACAGAAATAGCGGATATATAGTAGTTTACTTCCTATCCTAATTCAGAAGGAGGTTAGTAATGAAAAGAGTATTCTTACTACTGTTTAGCGTAATTTTTTGTGCAGGGGTGTTTATTTCTTGCGCAAAAAAAGACAATGGACAAAACGTTCTAACTGTTGCGGCAAGTCCGGAACCTCATAAAGCTATCTTAGAACTGGTGGCAGACGATCTTGCAAAAGAGAATATTATTCTCAAGATTACTGAGTTTACCGATTATATAACGCCTAATGAGGCAGTTGAGAGCGGAGAACAGTTGGCAAATTTTTTCCAGCATGTTCCGTATATGGAAAGTTTTAATAATGAGCACGGTTATCACCTCGTAAGTGCCGGTAATGTGCATGTTGAACCGCTTGCTCTTTATTCGTCAAAGTACAAAAGCATGTCGGAGTTTAAAGCCGGTGATACGATTGCTATCCCTAACGATCCCACAAATGAAGCGCGTGCCTTACTTCTGTTGGACTCTATCAATCTTATTATGCTGCGTAACGGCGTCGGTTTAGCAGCTACCCCGCAAGACATTGAAGAAAATCCTTCGAATTTTGCATTTAAAGAGATCGAAGCTGCAACGCTTCCTCGGGTACTTTCTGATGTTGATGGTGCGGTGATCAACGGTAACTACGCTATTCCGGCAGGACTTTCTGCAGCAAAAGACGGGCTGCTGGTTGAAGGAAAGGATTCTCCTTATGCCAATATCATCGCTGTTAAACAAGGAAATGAAAACGATCCGCGTATTAAGGCATTGATCAAAGCTCTGCAAAGCGATAAAGTACGTAAGTATATTGTTGAAAAATATCCGAACGGCGAGGTTGTTCCGGCATTCTGATTTGCATAAATGCAAAATATAGCTTGGCTGTGTGCGCTCTGGCGTATACAGCTGCAGCAATTCCTAATGGGTGTCTTCTAAAATACAAACTGAAGTTTTAAAAGATGCCCTATAAATATAGGCACACCCTGCCGGAACACAGAGAGGTTATTTGTATGGTCATACCGCAGCATATCCGCAATTTGCTCAAATCTTTGCTTTGTATATGCTTATTCAGTGCTGTAACTGTTTTATACGCACAAGAGAAAGTTGATGCGCTCAAACTCTACCGTACCGGGCGCAGTCTTGACAGTGCGGGAAGAGGTGATGAAGCACGAACTGCGTATTCCGATGCTATTAATGTTTGTCTCGCAGAACTCAAGCAGAATCCCCGCAATATGGATTCTTATACTGTATATACCTGGTCGCTCTTTCGGTTGCATCGGTACCGTGAAACTATTAACATCTGTAACGAGGCGCTTAAACTCGCATCAGATGTCCGTATTATCGAAACTCTCGGCGAAGCATACTTTTATGTGAATGACTATAAGGAATCTCTGCGGCAGATGGAGCGGTATATTGATATGGCTCCTACCGGAGAACGGGCAAGTGTTGCCTATTTCTATGCAGGAGATATTTACCGGCTCACCAAACGCTATCAAAAAGCTGATATTGCCTATTCTGCTGCCGTGCATTTAGAGCCATCCAATTCATTATGGTGGTACCGCTTAGGTCTTGCCCGCGAGCAGTCGGGAAATAAGCAAAGCGCTAAAGATGCATTCCAGCGGGCATTAAGCATCAGAAAAGATTATAAAGAAGCTGCCGATGGGCTTGCCCGCCTGCAGTAGTCTCTGAAATACTGCACAATGTCTAATAAATTACCCGCATAGCAGTGAAATTACGGCTCATAAGACAAAAATACTACAAAAAGTCTGCCTTAATCGGAAAAACTTGGCAACTTTACTCTATAATGAGCATAATAGGAACATGCTAAGGCACCCTATCAACTTGTCGCCGTATTTGTTATACTTACGGCAATTATGAATATATCTTTTAGAGATTTAGGACTTGATGATTCTGTATTAAATGCGGTGATTGCCAAAGGCTTTGAAGAACCAACGCCTATCCAAGTATTGGCAATTCCGCGTCTTTTAAATGGTGATGCAAATGTGATTGCAAAAGCACGGACGGGAACCGGCAAAACTGCCGCGTATGGACTGCCGCTCGTGCAGGAATTAAAAGAATCACGGGAAAAACCACGGGCATTGGTACTTGTACCCACTCGCGAACTTGCATTGCAAGTTGCCTTAGAAATAGAATCGTTTAAAGAGGGGACATATCCCCGCATAATAACCGTGTACGGCGGAGCCTCTATCGTAGAACAGCTGCGGAACTTAAAGCGGGGATCGGAGATTGTCGTTGGAACCCCCGGCCGCGTTATTGATCATTTGGAACGAGGATCGCTCAATTTAGAGACGATCGAATATTTTATCCTTGATGAAGCCGACGAAATGCTGAATATGGGATTTATTGAGGATATAGAAACTATCTTTCAAAAAGCCAATCCTCATTCACGGGTGCTGATGTTCTCTGCAACAATGCCTAAGCAGATACTCAAAATAGCTGCCGATTTTATGGGCGAATACGAAATTGTAGAAGAAGAAGCATCGGAAGAACCGCTCCCGCTGACCGAACAATTTTTCTGGATAGTACGGGAAGAAGATAAAACGGAAGCGTTGGTACGCTTAATCGACACGGCAGATAAGTTTTATGGGCTTGTGTTTTGTCAGACAAAAGCAGATGCCGATGCGGTAGCAAAAGAACTGGATGAACGGCATTACGACGCAGCAGCCTTGCATGGCGATATACCGCAAAGTCAGAGAGAAAAAATCCTCAGCCGGTTTAGAGCAGGGAAAACCCGTATCTTAGTTGCCACTGATGTTGCCGCCCGTGGTATTGATATAGAAGGCATTACGCATGTCGTCAACTACTCTATCCCTTATGACGGACCTACCTATACACACCGTATCGGAAGAACCGGACGGGCAGGAGCAAAAGGAACTGCGGTTAGCTTTATACGTCCGAATGAACGGCGCAGAATAGACTATTTACGCCGCCATGCACGGGGAGAGCTGCAGGAAGGCAAAATTCCTTCCATAGAGAAGGTTTTGTCGCAAAAGCAGGATCGGCTCTTTACCGAGTTAAAACAGCAGCTTAGCAGCATTCAAACGGATCATGCCGTCAACAAGGCTTTTACCGAACTTGCAGAAGAACTTTTACAGCATCATACCAATGAGTGCCTGACGATAAAAGAATCTCTGCACGAAAACCTTGAATCCTCTGGTGCTGCTCATATCTTCGATGCAGAAATAGCTATCGGAGAATCAGAAGAGTCTTGTGCAACTGAACATGATCCTACATTGCTCCTCGCAGCAGTTTTGCAGCTCCACTACGGCACCGTTTTATCAGCATCGCATTACCGGAATATCAAAGTTCCCCGCAGTGAAGGCAGCACCAAGAAAAGTACAGCGGAAAATACCCTGCGCCTCTATATAGGGCGAGGACGGAAAGACGGTACTAGTAAGCGAAGTCTCGCACAATTTTTAAGTACCTTACTTTCCATTCCTGAACACAAGGTTGACCGTATTGAATTATTTGACCGGTTTTCACTTGCGGACTTACCCGCTGAAGCAGCGCATGAAGCACTGCGTCTTTCAAAAAAACGTTCTGATGTACCGCATATACACATCGATGTAAAATCAGATACGGCACCGGAAAAAGCCGCTCATCCGGCAGGGTTTGGAAAGAAGAGTTCTTCTCGAAAGGCACGCGAAGGGAACCGGCGTGAAGCATTCTTGCGCGAAAAAGAAAATAGAAAAAAGCATCTGCTTACCACGGGATCAGCGGCTGCATATAAAAAACGGAAATAAAAAGACAGGAGGGAATAGAAACACAAACTTACCCGGAACAGCCAGCCCCCCGGCAGGCTGTTCCGATAAGAATGCGGCAGAGTAGCAGCTGTGTAGCTGTCCTCATACCTGATTTTTAAATAAAGGAGACTGACAACCCCGCTTGCAGCGAATTTACACGCTACGTTCGAGTACTTGTTAACAAAGCAGAACGCAGGAAGTTACACATATTGCTCATTTTATGCAATATTGCCGCCCATTTAAAAAAAGAAAACCCTCCCTACGGAGTGTAAAGAGGGTATTGTTTACCGTCTGTTTTTTATTTACATACTATGCAAATAAGCAGACGGTAAATTGTTTCAGTTTGACTTAATCGAAATCTGGCGGCGGGGAGCAGCTTCCTTACGAGGGATGGTAACCGTCAATACCCCGTTTTTGAACGCAGCATCTACCTTCTCTTGATCGATATCCTCCGGTAAGGTGAAACGTCTGACAAACCGATGTTGACTGCGCTCTCGGATCAAAAACTGTTCGCCATTAGCGTTTTCTTCTTTTTCTTTATTTTCCTCATGCACAGAGGCAAGGGTTAAAACCCGTTCCTTGAGATGAATAGTTACATCTTTTTCCGTATAACCGGGCAGATCAATATCCATCAAGTACGCACTGCTTGTTTCACGTACATCTACTGCAGGATAAGCAGCATTTGCCAATGGACTAAAAACACCAAAACGGGATGTTTCTTTGTTCAGACTGTCAAAAACGTTATCCGCAAATAAAGGGTTAAAAATACTTAATGAGTTCATAGTGTTCCTCCAAAAGGCTGTAATATTGTAGAGCTTTTAGAAAGCTCTTGAAGTTTTTCACTTCACTTACTATACAGCAAGAATCGTGCCAAGTTTTCTTAAACTAAGCTAAAAATGCATAAAATTAAAAAAACTTACCGCTATCAGAGAAATAGCGTGAAAAATACATGCAAAACAGAGCTTCAGCACTGATATAATGCTTTATCTGTAGTCTTTCAGGAGGAAAATAAACTTTTTTGCTGCTTTGAATTGGGTAAAACCGGTGCAAAGGAATAGTACAACCGGTTTTGTAGGCGCAGTTTTCTCAGTAAAGGCAATAGTATGCCGCTGTGTATATTACAAGTGTGTCATTTTATATATCAAATTGAGTCATTATTTTTACACAATTTGCAAAATATGTATCATAATTACACATTCTTTTTGTAACCTGTATGTGGTATGATACGGGGTGTTGATTATAAAGTTTTGGCATAGTTTTCCGATATAAGGAATGGATGCGCGGTATACACTGTTCGTGCATCAATGCTGTATTTTTGTAAGGCTGTGCCTGAAGACAGGAGTTATTATGCGAAAACTATGTACGATAATCGTTACGGCTGTGTTCAGTATGACTGTTTACGCTGGGGATATTGCTAATTTTGTCAATTTAGGCTTTTCAGCCGATGGTTCGAAATTTGCTTTTGGGCAATACGGGTTGCAGGATAAAACGTATCGCGCTTATGCTGAAATCTATGCTGTTGACATTAAATCCAATACCTTTTTACCCGGCGGTATTTTTCGGACATCGCCTGCAAAACAGACTGAAGGAAAAGAAAGTAAATCTACTTTTCTTGCACTTCAAAATAGGGCACAAGCAGCTTTGAGCAAATGGGATATTTCCGAAACTCGGCAAGGGCGTGTGCTATATGCACAAACAGAATCGACGGCAGGAAATCAAACTCTCTTTTTTCGGGATTTTCAGACCAGTGATGAATATATTGTTGTGCTGAATACAACGCAAAAAGGAAAAACAGAGAGTTCCTTCTATCTGGATGTCGAAAAAACAAAACCTAATGGCACAAAGATTAAACAACAGGTAGGTAGACCAGACTATGTGCGTAGCGGTGTTAAAAATTATGCAGTCAAAAAGATTGTGATAGATGATACCTCTCATGCACTAATATTTATTATAGAAAAAAATGAATACTCTGCTGCCGGCGATTCTTTCCGTTATATGATTGAAGCGGCTTTAATTAACTAGTATATGGAAATTTAATCATTCTGCTATTTTAATTTTTTGTTATACCGTATATACTGGAGACATGAGTGCTGATATAGTAATTACAGACGATCGTCTCCGGTTTTCGCTCAGTTTAGCGGATTTTTTAAGGGTACAGGGACAGCATGTAAGTTTGACAGCTGATCTTGAACAGAATAAAGATAAAAAGATTGAAGAAAGAATCGGACCGGTAATTTCGTGGAATCGTAATTCGTCGTTCTCAATGCAGTCTCTGCCGCTTCAATTTAAAAATCTCCAGCTTGATATAGAAACAGCGCTTATTATATTTGATGCTGTTGAATATATTTCATTATATCCTGATACAGGTCTCCTGAATGCCGATCGAGTTATTACGGAATTGGTTACCGCAAATATGCAGTTCAGTTATACGATGTTACGGTATTTTATGCAGAGGAAATCCGGTAAACTGATCTTTATCCATCGGGATGTCCCGCTCTCATGTGAAAATATTCCAATAGCAGCAGCTTCAGGCGCATTTGCACGGATGGCAGAAGAAAGCGTTATGACTATTGCCCGTGAAGAAAATTCGTTATTGCAGACAATGCTTGTCCGTTTTGAAGGAGAGGAAAATGCGTTGTATATCGAATGGCTGGCAGCCCAGATCGGTATGCCGGTCTTGTCCCGTATTCCGGGGCGCTGGATTAAGGCAGGGCAGCGAGGGTTATTTGGAAAATAGCATAAAGCGTGCGGGCGGCTGTTACTCCTTCATGTTTCGGTTTAAGAAGCATTGGGAGTGATATTAAGCGGTCGCAAAACAAAAGCATGCTTTTGTGTGCGACTTCTTGAGTTTTTATCAATTATAGTGATAATAGGGTATGAATAGGGATCGTATTGATGTAGTAACAAAATAAGGAGAACTATTATGGACAAAAAAAGACAAGGTCTTTCGCTGAGGACAAAGATTTTGCTCACATGTATTGTATCATTATGTTGTGTAATTGTATTTGCCTGTGCAATTATCGGCTATCAAGTATATCAAATTAATGTTAAACAATATGATCAAACTATTTTACAGCAATTTACTGCAATAGAACAAAATATCCTTCTCTTTGTGCAGAATCATAAAAACATGGTAAGGCTGTTGAGCGACAACCCTACTGTGCAGGCTGCGGATGACACGCTTACCAGCTATGTCAATACATCTCAGGATGTAATTTTAAAAAATGTTACCAAAGGACACCAAGAACAGAACATAATTGCAACATTTAAACGAATCCAAGAAAACTATGCCGATATTGCGGAAGTATTTTTCGGTTCAAAGTCCGGCAGCTTTGTTACTTCATGGGATGATATCATTAGCGCCGGCTTTGATCCTCGCAGCCGAGTATGGTATCAGCAAGCACAGGCTGCGAGCGGCGGTACTATTGTAACGCCTGCCTATATGTCAACTATAGGAACGCCGGGGATATGCTTTTCTCGTCAAGTTCTTTCCCCTGCCGGAGATTTCCTCGGCTGTATAGGAATTGCAGTAAAGCTGCAGCAGCTGACTTCTTTTATCGACTCAATACGGGTAGGAAAAACGGGATATGTGGTTTTGTATCAGGGTGACGGTACTATTTTAGCGGATCCTGTTCATCGGGATATGGTATTTGCAAAGCAGGATGCGGCAGGTAATCAATATTTACAGAAATTTCAGAATATCGGAACAGAGGCGGAGATCATTACTATTGATAATGCAAAGTGGCGCGCTCAAGTATTTTCAGTTGATGAATTAGGCTGGAAAATTGCCATACTTATTGAAAATCACGAAATATTAGAAAGCTTTTACCGTTTAGTCTGGAATATGGTTGCTGTCGGTACTGGGATACTGCTCATATTTTTCTGGATTATTTTTATCCTCTCTAAACGGCTTAAAGGTTATTTGAGAAAACTGCAGCTTATTTTTACAAAACTTGCCACCGGCGATATTACCGGACGGTTTTATATCAAAAAGAATGATGAAATCGGACAGCTGATGATCAATTTCAATACGACTATGGATAAAGTAGCTGGAATGATTACATCGCTGATCCATGAGTCCGGGACGATGCAGCATGTCGGTGATGATCTTTATAACAATATGGCAGAGACAGCCAGTGCAATAAACGAGATAACGGCTAATGTCGAAAGTGTAAAGCGGCAAACCGTCACACAGGCTGGCAGTGTTCAGAAAACCGGTGATGTTGTGAACAATATCATCCGCAAAATACAGCGGCTTGATCGTGAGATAGAAGTACAAGCTAAGTCAGTTGCTCACTCTGCTGCAGCAGTAGAAGAAATGGCTGCCAACATTACTTCTATCACACAAATATTGGAAAAAAACAACGAGCTGATCAAAAAGATGTATGCGATGACTATTGATGGCAAAAAAGGCGCTCGAATGGCAAACTCTATTGTTACACAGATCGCTGAACGTTCAGATTCGTTATTAGAAGCAAGTGTTATTATCCAGAATATCGCCAGCCAAACAAACTTGCTGGCTATGAATGCAGCGATTGAAGCTGCTCATGCAGGAGAAACAGGTAAAGGTTTCGCTGTCGTTGCTGACGAAATAAGAAAACTGGCGGAGGAGTCAAATGAGCAGGGTAAACAAATCGGAGGAGCGCTCAAAGAATCCATTGAAATTATCCGCACGATGATTGTTGCCGGTAATGGTGCTGAGCAAACCTTCGACCAAGTCTACGAACTGGCAAACCAAATCTCCGAGCAGGAAGATTTTATTACCCGGTCTATGCAGGAGCAGCTGACAGCCAATAAAGACGTTCTGGATTCAATTAAAAACATTAACGCGACAACAAATACCGTCAAAGTAAATTCATCGGAGATGTTGTCTAGCAGCAGCGATGTCGCAAGTGAAATGAATACTCTGGATGGTTTAACGCAGGTTATTACCAATAGTATGGATGAAATGTCTGCAGGTGCTGTTCAGATTAATAATGCCATTGTTGAAATCAATAGTCTGGTACAACAGAATAGAGAAAGTATTGAAATTTTAGCAAATAAGGTGAAAGAATTTACCGTATGATAAAAGAAACAGCTAGATTTTCCGGAACAGTGCTCTATGATGTGCTGAAAACGATTGAGCAGCTTTACAGCGATATAGAAACTGACCAGAAAGTCTGGAAAGAGAAGGCTCCTGTAGGTTGTCCTGATGGTTGCGGGAAGTGTTGTATGCATTTTGAGCCTGAGATATATGAGGCAGAAGCGCTCTACCTTGCTGCATGGATGCTCGAAAATCAAAAAGAGCGGGCTGATCATATTGCTGAATTGGGTGAAGCAGCTTTTACCCATAGAGACATCTGCAGCAGAAATGATGAGGGCGGCAGTGATGAATGCTATGAAGACGGCTGCGTCCTTTTTGATCCCAAAACGCCTTATCACTGCACGGTATACGGCGGCAGATGTTTAATTTGCCGCTTGTTCGGATTTTCCGGTGATCACGGGAAAGATGGGTATATCCGTTGGAAGCCGTGCAGACACATGCAGCCGTTGAATAGTGTTGCGGATGCCGCAGCAGAACTATCCGGTATGCAAGCAGTACAGGCTGGGCATCAATATGGGCAGGACGAAATGATGTGTTTATTCGGCGCCGTACCTCCGTTTATGGGAGCCGCTTCGTCAAGGTTGCTAGCATTGAATCCTGACGATACTCATCCACAGCCGTTGCGGACTGCGCTTCCTGCTGCGATTAGAAAGCTCAAAATGCTGCTGCACTTTTTAACTCCGCCAGAGCCGGATTGTCCTTCACCGCATCCGTTGAGTGCCTAGGACTGCGCTCTCTATCCAGTGATTCAACACACTCTTATTTTACTGGGACTCAGTCATGCGGGAAAAACCACTGCGGGAAAGCTGCTTGCCTCATTGCTGGGCTGTCCTTTTTATGACACAGACGCACTGATACAGCAGCAGACAGGATTAACACCGAGGGAATTGTGCACGCAGAGCGGCATACCCGCATTCCACCGTGCAGAAGCAGCCGCACTGAGCAGCTGCTGTGCAGCCGTGCAAAACAGCGCAGCTGATGAAGCCGCAGTAAGCAGTAGAGCCGTGGTGATTGCAGCGGGGGGAGGGCTTTGTGATAACCAAGAAGCGGCAACACTGCTTGCCGGTATTCCGCATCGGATATTTCTCTATGCAGCTGAATCGGTGCTTTTTGAGCGGCTTACCCAAGATGCACAGCGGGTTGGCTGTTATCCGGCATTTTTACAGCTAGTACCTGCTGCACAGTATACAGCTGCGCAGCAGCTCTTTTCACTCTTGTATGCGCGGCGGACAGCTTATTACCGTCAGTGTTGTACCTTCTGTATCGATACCACACACTTAACAGCCGCAGCCGTTGCCCAGTCAATAGCTGCCGAATATAGTAAAGCTGTTTGACAACGAAATGAGTGAACATATTGCTTACTTTCCTTGTATTTGATAGCCGATTTTTACATCAAAATACGGCTTTTGACTTTTCCCTGAGACCTCCAGTTTACCGATATGTACCTTTCCGATACCATCGCGTTTAATGCGGAAAAATACGGAGCCGCCGTATACCGGATTTTGAAGGGCGATCATTCGGTGTGCCCCGCTTCCCGTTTTCCGCACCGACTGAGAAATGTTTCCGTTACAGCCGATAAATATACCTTCTGCCATACAGAATTCCGTAAAAGCAGAAACACGGTATTTTTTTAGCACTAAGGGATTAATCATGCTATCTTGCAGCTCGGTTACTGCTCCTACGCCGGCTTTTTGAAACCATTGCACACCGGAAAACCATGCAGGAGTACTTACACAGAGTACCTCAGTTTTTACGGTATGCAAAGCTTTTCCGTAATCCCAACGGAGCTGCCACCGAATAATCTTATGCTTCAGCTGTAAGGCAGCACCCCCTGTATGCTGATACACTTCCTTCTCTTTCTTAATTGTATATATACCGCCAAGGGAAAAAAGACCGAGCTTCATGTACGGTTGCAGAAAGCCGGTCAGCCGGCTATGCTGTTGTTTGCCGTTCCAGTTGACACTGTGTTCCCCTGTATAGCTCACTCCGGTATGAAGTCCCGCAAGACGGTACCATAGATCACATTCAGCTTGAACACTGCCGGACGCAGCGCTGTTTGCTGCATAACTAAAAAATCCCGCTACATCAGCTGAGATATTGGGATGTGCAAATAACAGCTGCAAACCTGCGAGCGTATGGTATCGCTGTGTTACATCTGCCGTCTCAGTGTTTGACCGGACAGCTTTGCTTTTCTTTGATTCGGACGATACTACTCGTATTACTTCCGGAATAAAAGCGGTAAGCCCCCGTACTGCCAGTTTTATATCGGCTTGCTGTATGTCTGTATGCCAACCGCCCTGTAGACCATAACGCATCCGCTGTCGCTGTGATTCCGGGCTTGCAAAAAAAGCTCCGTTCCAGCTTTCTCCTGACAGTTCAACACCATACTGAACAGTTTTTTTGCCGGTTCCTATGCCGATAAAGCGGTTTCGCGGTACTTTTATTCCGCCATATCCCGTTTTAAGTGTTGAATAATCGGTAAAAAACGCTGCTTTTAGCATACTATCAAAGGTTAAGGATCCTGCTCCCAAAAACAGCGTCGGAATATTCTTTTCGGGATAGACTGCCTGTAATGCAGCAAGCGGATATAAGCCTGCCCCAAACTTGTATGCTGAAAGTTCAAAATACGGCATTGGCATAGGTGATGTGAGCTGCATATAACCGGTATACCCCAATCCACTTATACCGGCAGAAAATTGTGCTCCTTTATGCACGGTATGTAGATAACGGAAAAAATAACGGTTAAGACGCATTGCAGCAGCGGCTGTTTTAGTTCGTTTCTTTTCCCTTGCTTGCGCCTGTACTGATGTTTGTTCCTCCTGTATCTGCTGCCCGGATGATAGAGGGGGTATCTCGTGCTGTACCGGCTGCTGCGTACCCGATTCATCTGCTTTCGATGTATTGAGCCGTGGGGGCTGTTGCTCTTTCAATGAGTCCCGTTGGTCTTCCTGCGGCTTTTCTTTCGATACTTCCTGCTGATTCATCTGTGGCTTTTTTATTTCCTCCTCTTCGATGCTGATATGCTTTGCAGCAGGAGGTTCTTCTTCCAACACTAATGCAGGAGCGGATAGCCATGCATCCTCTCGAGTAGTAGAATAATCCGCACTATTTTCAGAATCATCATCGGTATCATCAGGAGAGTCATCATTGGATTTATCTGTACGCTCATCAGCGAAACTGGAGCTTGCGGTATCGTCCCCATATCCCTCAAACGCAAATGAGTGATCACCTAATATCTCATTAGATAAAATGTTAAACGCAGCGCGCTGATTATGTTCTTGTGCCGGGAGAGCGGCGAAAATAGCGGTACAAATCCAAAAAAGCGTTATGGCACGCTTAGAGCCGGAATAAGATTGTATAAAATTCATACCTCTTATATATATCGCCGCTGAGCTTTTGGCTAAAAATGTTACATTTTTTTGTCAAAAATTGAAAAAAAAGAGGCGGAAAGCGATAATCTCACAAAATCTTTTTTGTTGGGCAATACCGCTTGTAATTTATAGATTTAATATAAAGCGGAAAAAGGTCTTGTAAGAGCGTGTATTTTTTTCTATACTGTAAAGAAGCAAAAAATACTACAGTGTGGCTTAACGTATTTTTATAGCATACCATTTTTGATCCGTTAGCTCAGTTGGATAGAGCGGTTGCCTCCTAAGCAGCAGGTCGCACGTTCGAATCGTGTACGGGTCATAGTTTATAGGGGGTAGTATGTTAGCACTTATAATTGGAATAGCGATGATTTTGTTTACTGTGTTTGCGGCTCTTCCGCCGGAGGCATTTGGTTTCGGTTTGGGCTGGGGGAAGGATATTCTTCTTTTCTTACGAGGCAGTATCCCTGTTTTTGCTGCTTTTATAGGCTTAATATCGATTTTTATCGGTATCGCTGATATAAAAGACAAGCAAGATGCTAAAAAAGAAGAAGCTGCTATGAAATCGGGAGAAAATAAAAGCGAATAAGAGCTGAACACATTGACGGTTCAGTCTTTTTTTGATAAAGTAGCATACCCACATTATCTGCAAAAAAACTATATAAGGTATACGAACGATGAAAACAATTTTTTATAAAGAGCGCGAAATACCGCATAACTGGTATGTAATTGACGCTGCAGGAAAGCCGCTCGGTCGGGTGGCTGCAAAGGTTGCTGCAATGGCACGGGGAAAGCACAAGGTAACGTATGCGCCGCATCAAGAAGCAGGTGACTATATTATTGTTATCAATGCTGATAAAATCGCGGTAAGCGGGAACAAGGCGAAAGATAAGATGTATTATCATCACACAGGGTTTCCGGGCGGCTTAAAATCTGTTAACTTTAATACTCTTATTGGAAAAAAGCCCACAGATCCTCTCTTCTTTGCCGTACGAGGCATGTTGCCGAAAGGACCGCTTGGTCGGAAACTGCTGAAAAACGTAAAAATTTACGCCGGTAATGAGCATCCTCACGCAGCACAGAATCCTGTTGCAGTTGCGTTATAATTTTAGGAGAAATGGTTGTGAAAAATATTGGAATAGGAACAGGACGGAGAAAGACCTCTGTTGCGCGGGTCTATATCCGTGAAGGAAAAGGTTCGGTAACAGTTAATAACAAAAATATGGATGATTATTTTGCAACCCCTGAACAGGTGCAAATGGCAAAGCGCCCGCTTTTTGTTACAGCGAGTGATACACGCTATGATGTTATTATTACCGTATACGGCGGCGGCTTAAATGGACAGGCAGGAGCATGTTCACATGGCATTGCCCGTGCACTTGCACAGGTTGATGCTTCTAACCATAGCTCGCTCAAGGCAAACGGGTTATTGACCCGCGATTCAAGAATGGTTGAACGCAAAAAGTATGGTCAACGCGGTGCCCGCAGACGCTTCCAGTTCAGCAAGCGTTAACATTGCTGTTACTGCCATAGAACACACATCTTCAGAAACGATCAAGTTTATCTTATCTGGAGATGTATCTATTGTAACAAGACCCTGTTATTGCCGTGAGCTGTTTGCAATAACAGGAGTTCCCTATTTTCTTACAGAAAATGAAACAGGGGTTCTCTATTGTGCAGCGCGATGTTTTTTAGCTGAAAAACAGGCTGCTCTCTACTTAAATCGTGCGGAACATTCCTATTATCAACTCACTCTCAAATTAACAAAAAAGGGCTATACTGCTCAAGAATATGTACCAGCCTTAGACTATTTGGTGCATACCGGTGTTTTGGATGATGCCCGCTTTGCAGGCGCATGGCTTTATACCCGGCACTTGTCTAAAAGTGAAGGATATGCGCGGCTTTTTGCTGAACTACGGAAACGCGGTGTTGCCGCTGTAACCGCAAAAGCTGCACTTGCCGATTTTTTATCGGAAACAGATGAAAGTATGCTCTGTCAAGAAGCGTTGGAAAAATTACTCCGAAAGGGATATCAAGGAGATAAACTGTTTCGTGCATTGCAGCGCAAGGGGTTTCCGTTTAGTATGATAAAGCATTGTATCGCCCGGTTGTGCGGGGTACAAGCAGATTGTTCATGAGGGATATATGAAGCGGCATCATCGAAAGATTCAACTTTTTCTGGGACTTACTCTTTTTTTGCTATCGGCAGCCTTTGCTTTGGATGTACCTCCGTTACAAGCTCCTGTTACTGACCGTGCGAATCTCTTTTCTAAAAGTGAACTGCAGGAACTCAATACGTATTTGTATGCAATCCACGAAAAGAGCGATGTTCAAGTTGCGGTATTAACAGTACCTTCCTTAGAGGGAGACTCTATTGAAGATTATTCAATACGAGTTGCAGAAGCATGGCAGATCGGTAAAAAAGGGAAAGATAGCGGTGTCATTGTGGTGATTGCAGCAGCAGAGCGGAAAGTACGGATTGAGGTCGGCTACGGGCTTGAAGACACGCTGACCGATGCTAAAACAAATAAGATCATCAGATCAGTGATAGTGCCTGCATTTGAAAAACATGAATACGGACGCGGTACGTTGCAGGCTGTTAAAAGTATTGCTGCTGTAGTTTTACATGATGAAAATATCGCCGGTAGTTCCAAAGATGAAGGAGCGGAGGACGATAATCCGTTACCCATTCTTATCGTTCTGATACTGGTGTTTCTATTTGGTTCCCGTTTTATGCCGGGAGGCTGGTTCTGGCCGTTATTCTTGCTGTCTTCCACTCGCCGCGGCGGATTTTCCGGAAGTTTTGGAGGCAGTTCCGGCGGATCGGGTAGGGGAGGCGGCTTTTCCGGCGGCGGCGGTAAGTTCGGGGGCGGAGGTTCCTCCGGCTCCTGGTAGCAGCACTGATAGAGCATAAAAGCCTCCTTTTTGTGCGTTCCCATTGCATTTATTAACTCCTTTGGTTAGACTCATAGCTTATGAAACATATTTTCGGTAGAATGGTTGGATATACGCTCTTTTATTGCGGCATTATTTTTGGGATTTTTATCCTACAGTTTACAAAAGGTCAAACTTTTTCAGTTGGTTTTGGAGCGATGACTGTTACCGGTAGGGAAGAGCGTAAGGAAAGCGGTACGGCAGTTCCGCTTCTCCCCTTGCATATTGTTTCAAATGGCTTAGATATTTATATTAGCGAACAAAATCCTGTGTATGCAGCTGACACAGAAAACAAGATGATCCCGCTGCAGGTGCTGGCATATCAGCGGCAAGCAGCAAATGGGCTGTTTGCCGTGGAATGTTCAGATGGGGTTGTCCTTTCGTTTTTTTCTGATGGACGGGGAGAAGTAGAGACTTTGAAGATAGAAGCCTCTTTCCCTGCAAATATTACAAAAGTTGTGCTGCCGTGGCGTATCACTCAAAATGCCGGTATTGAACGCACGGATAATAGGATATTTGTGCGTTCCGGTAAAAGACAGTATTCGTTTATCGGCAGCTTTGGGTTTAATACCGAAGAAGCTGCGGCTCAGTCTGATATTCCGCATTTAGTACTGTCGAAGACTCAGCCCGCTGCTTATTACAAAACTTATTTACCCTTGGAAGAACTGGATATCAATACGATCCCTTCGATGGCGCAGGCATCAGCAGAGGCATATACTGCGGCGTTACATACGTTTGCCGCAGCGGTAATCAACACCGAATCGCAGGCTCTCTCTGCAAAAAAAATCACAGAAGCAGGACTGATTGCATATCTTGCCGAAATGGGACAGCAAGGTAATTTTGCAGAAGGTCTGGAAAAGGCTCCTGCGCAAACCTTAGCACGGACTCAACGTTCCTATATATCGAATCCATTCTATGGGAACATACAAGGAACGCATACAGGATTAACTGCTGATGAGGCAAAAAAACGCGAGTTGTATGCTGCACTGATCACAGCACAAAATAACAAGCTGTTTGAACAAGAAGCCTTGATCCCATTTTTAGCAGACCGCGGTTCCCAACGTTTAGTGGATGGATTATTTCAGTTTATAGAAAAACTGGATGTAAAAAGTCTAAATGCACGTCAAGCTGCCGGACTTTTATCAATATGGCTTGACTGTACGCATTATTATCCTAATAAGAAGCTGCTTTTTGAAGAG
This sequence comes from Treponema sp., assembly GCF_052169735.1. Taxonomy (GTDB): domain Bacteria; phylum Spirochaetota; class Spirochaetia; order Treponematales; family Treponemataceae; genus Treponema. Next base: position 6,374 of record NZ_JBQNBW010000029.1, on the reverse strand, counting down.
CTGTTGCCGCTGTGTGAGGAAAAAATAACCGAATCTCTTTTGCTGATAGATGAAGGTCTTTATATCAGCAATGATGAAACCTATATCGACACTGTTGCCGGCTTTGCTTCTGCACAAATTTTACTTCGGTACGGCTCTGTGCAATCTGCAGTTTGGGAGTCTGTGGGACGAATGCTCATAACCTCATTACTGCGGTATGCAGGAGATGCTGCCGGACTGCCGGTTGGTTTCAATGTTACCGGCAGTAAAACTACGCAGCTTGGATTAATCGCTGACGACAGTAGTGTGCTTGATGCCGGAGCGCTTTATCCCCTTGTGATGCCTCATAATAGCTGGTATCCTCATGCACAGTCTCTTGCACTGCAAGCAGAACCCGGCATTTGGGCATGGACTTGTGCGCAAAAGTTTGAAGTCTTGGAAAATACGGCAAAAACCTTGCTGCTGCGCATCCGTTTTCAGGAAGGGCAGTCTCATTATCTGACACTACATGGTATCAGACCTTTTTATCGGATAGAACTCTACGGCATTCCTTTTAGAAGTGATGCCCGTTTTGAAATGTATAAGTCTTCCGGCTATGCGTATAATGCGAATAGTAAAATTTTATACTTAAAAATGCGGCATAAGAGCGAATACGAAACGATTCGATTATCCTTTGGCACATCGCCCCAGCAAAAAAACGGTCAGCAGCCTCAACCGGCTGTATCTAGTACCGATTCTGATACTGTTTCAAGTTCTGTCTCAGGATCAGCATCTCCGCAAACAGAGTCTTCGGCATCTCCTCAAGCGGCGGCCGTTTTACCGGTGCAAGATTCATCCTGAGATAATGCATCGGGGGCACTACCTGCAACAGATGAAAGTGCCGAATCCCGGTAAGGCGAACACAGCAGCCAATCTTCTTTAATCTTCTTGATAATTAAAAATCAAGAAGAAAATGTTGCATTTTTTTTGTTTGTAGTGTATGATGCTGATATGCTAGAACCCCCTCCAACTGGAAGTGAACAGGATAAAGCTGAAGCGTTGTTGATTGCCTTTAGTCAGCAAGTACAGCAACTGAATACTGACTACCCATATTGGGACAAGGTAAAACGCTTGAATGCTGACTCTATTTCTCCTACGCAATTATGGTTTGCGCTAAAATGGCTGCGCCAATCTGGGCGAACATTGCTGAAATTCGGCAAGTATACGTTCAGTTATACCATCAATGACGAAATTCTAGAATCGCTGCATCATTTTGATATGAATATCGGCGGTTCCCTTACTCATTCTCTTATCATCCCCACTGAAAATAAAAATACCTATCTTATTTCTTCCATTATGGAGGAAGCGATTGCTTCAAGCCAGATGGAAGGAGCTGCTACTACCAGAAAAGTAGCAAAGGATATGCTGCGTAAGAAAGAAAAGCCGCGGGATAAGAGCCAACAGATGATTTTGAATAATTACCGTACTATCCAGTATATCAAAGAACATGCCGAAGACTGTTTTTCTATCGAAAAGCTGAAAGAAATACATCGCTTAATGACAGAAAACACCTTGGATAACGAGCAAGAATCCGGCGCATTCCGAAATCATAATGATATTATTATTATGGACAATATTACCGGTGATGTTGCCCATGTTCCACCCGACTATAATACTTTGGAAGAATTGCTTGCTGATGTGGAACTATTTTTTAATAGAAATAGTTCTCTTTTTATTCATCCTATAATTAAGGCGATTATTATTCATTTCATCGTGTCATACATACACCCCTTTATCGACGGAAATGGAAGGACGGCACGTGCGCTGTTTTATTGGTCTATGGTGCAGCACGGATATTGGCTGATTGAGTATATATCAATCTCGCGCAGTATCTATAAAACAAAAAAGATGTATGAACGGGCTTTTTTATATACTGAATATGATGAAAATGATTTAACCTATTTTATTTTGTATCATTTACGGACGATGAAGAAGGCTTTTGAAGAACTAAAGGTGTATTTAAAGCGGAAAACAGAAGAAAATAAAAGCATTTCGCTGTTGACAACGATTAAAGGGATAAATGCCCGGCAGGCACAAATTATCCAGATGGTAAAAGAAAAGGCTAATATCATGTTTACCGTTAGTGAAATCGAAAACCGCTTCGGTATATCTAATTTTACTGCAAGAAGTGACTTAGAGGGTTTAGTGAAAATCGATTTATTATCTGTTATTCAGCTTAATAAAGTGAAAAAAAGTTATGTAAAATCCCAAGCGTTTGATAGTTTGATCGCACAAAAAACAAAAACTGTTGAATGATAGTTACCGGGGGTAAAGAGTTTGTCAGAAGTGATATTGCGGATGTGCCAAAATTCTCCATCAAACAATATACAAAGGCAGTATTGTCTGATGAACGCGCTATGTAAGCAGCTGAAAAGAAGTCTTCATTAAAATGCACTCTCACCGTTTGCGCATATTCCAAAGCGGAATTAAATAGAGATAACATGCCGCTGCAATCGCTGCGGTGGGTGCGCCAATCGAGGTAAGCGGTACGGTAACAGCAATCGACCACGGCATCAGCGGAGCGATTACGACAGCGGTGTTTTCCAGATGAGATGCAAAAAGGTCATTATCGTCCATAAGTCCATCGCAAAGCTGATGGGTAAGCATAATAGCTAATGACTGGTTGCAGGCAATCGCCGATGCAAAAATCGATGCAACTAAAATCCCTCCGAAAACGGTAATGCGGGCGCTGAGTTGCCGTATGCTGTTCTTTATCCCATCCAAGAAACCGGTGCCTTTAAACATACCTGAATAGCACGATGAAATACAGATAATAGCAGAAACCCGCACCATCGACAGGATTCCTCCTCCGGACATCAGCGCTGTGAGTTCCGCATTATCCGGCTTAAAACCGAAAAACAGAATACGGATAAGCTGTGCAGCAGGAATATGCTGAAGAAAAAATGCACACGCAAGCCCGATCATACTGCTTGTTGCCATTGTTATTCTGACATTGATTTTTAAAAAAGAGAATACCAGAATAACCGCAGCAGGAATCACCGTGAATATGGAAAGATTATAGTAATCTGCAAAAATGCGAAAGCTCATCGGACTTCCGTCGCCGAGCGGTATCAGCAGTCCGATCACGGTATATACCGCTGCTGTGATAAAAAAAGGGACTGCTGCAGTTTTGAGCATTGTTTTTATGTTGGTAAAAACATTGGTTTTTGTTAATTCAGCGATGAGATGAGCGCCGGAAGACATTGGGGAACAGCGGTCGCCGAAAAAAATACCGGACAAGATAGCACCGCCGGCATATACGGGCGAAATGTGCATACTTGCTGTTAGTGTCATACAGATAACGCCGATGGTCGCCGCACTGCCGAACGCAGTCCCCATTAAGAACGACACCAAACTGCATAGCAAAAAAGTGAGCAAGAGCATTGCACGAGGAGCTGAAACAAGTGAAGCATAGTAGACAATAAAGGCGATTGTACCGGAGGCTCGCCATACCGCTGTAATCACCCCAATCAGCACAAAAATAATGAGGATATTTTTGACCGTCAAGATGCCTTGCAGGGAAAATTGCAGCATGTCTTTCCATGTTTTCCCCTTTATAAGTCCATACCCAAAAAAAATACCGTAAGCAAAGATCAGGGCGTATAAAATAGAAATATTCAGAATCACACAGAGAATTAAACTGGCAGAAAACAGCATCAGAATAAATAATTCAAGCATTACCTCATCCTTGTACTTGATATTATAACACAGCTTGGAAATAATTCGTAAATGGAATGCTAATTATAATTAATGACTATAGCTAATCTGGAGTAGCAACAGGTATTTTTCCTGCTCTATCCTGTATCTGTCTATTGGGAATGCAGCATGTTTTACCATGCGGACAAGGACTTTCAATGGCAAAGCCTTCCTTCAAAAAACAATCTCGGAGCAAGCTTAGAAATGCTCCGGCAAGCGGGATACCTGGCTCGATTAACAAGACGGCTCCCTGCGGTTTTAAATAACGCATAATAAGCTGCCGGGTTTTATCTGCTTGTTCTTCAAGTGCAAGCGGGCTATTCCAAAATATTTCATTGAACATATTGGCTTCAGTAACCAGTGCAACTTTTTCTGTTAGCGCTGTGCCGAATGCGCCGCAAATTTTTTTAATCCGCCATGGAGACTCCGTTGTACCTGCGTTTTTTCCGGTGTACGCGCACAATGTTAAAAAGAGTTCTTCACCAAAGTTGAGCGCCCGATGTGAAATATCAACACAATACCACGAAAGTTGCTTGCGGCGTAGCTCCGGTTTTGCAATCCAGAGTGCACATACAAACGTTAATGGGCCGGATCCAAAATCAGCAGCATGGTCGCCGTTTTCAAGCAGAATATCAATATTTTGTAATAGCTTTACCAGGCGTATTAAGTTCCACCATACATAGTAATGTGTGTATGCAGAAAGTTTGACAGGATTATTCAGATACTGGGTTTTCCGGGAACTGCGCTCATCGGTTAATTCATGAAAGAGCTTATGTACATGCTGCGGTGCAGCTGGTTTTTCATGGGGAATAGTTTTTTCTTTGTGCTTCTGCTCTAAAGCGCTGGAATTGTGCAGCGGTGTATGAACGTTGTCTGTATTGCGTTGTTGTGCAGGTTTTTTGATAAATTTTTCGTAAAAGGGTGTATGGCTACTCATTGTCTGGTTATTATACGAAAAAGGGCTGGCTTTTGCAAATCGGTAACTGGGATTCAGGGTATCAGGAGGATTGTGTTCAAGTTGGCGTACTGTATGTGAGAATGTATTATTTCCTGCACGAATCAATGGGCTTTGCATTGCCGAATTGTCAAAAGGATAGTATAGTGCTGCGTAAGGAGAAGCCGGATATGCTATTTCAATGGCTCAAGCGTATTAAACATATCTTTCAGCAGCGTGCTACACCGCACCAAGTTCCTGCATCACGGCATACACGGGTGAAACAGGGATTACAACAATCCTCGCAGTCTATGCAGCCAAATGCTGTTTTACCAGGACAATCCCGGCGGCGGGCAAAACCGCATAAGCCTCAAACGCAACCGGTCAGTATGCAGCCGCTTGATGAAATTCAGATGATCTGTGTTGACGAAACGAATCACAATAAATTCTATAATATGATCAATAGAGGAAATGGTACGTTTAGAGCAGAGTGGGGGCGTGTGGGTGCAAGCGCGCAGTCAAAAGAATATCCGATAGAACAGTGGGATGCAAAAATGCAGTCAAAACTGAAAAAAGGCTATGCCATACTACAAAAATCGGGGGATTCAATGCAGAAAAAAAACGATATACATATTGATGATCCAGATGTTTATAGCCTTATTGATTTTTTGCTAAAAACTGCCAAAAAGCAGATTAGTGCGTCATATCAGGTGGGGGTCGGAGATATATCACGGGAACAGGTGAGTACTGCGCAGGCGCTGGTTGATAAAGCGTATATAACACTTAAAAGCGGTGAGCATACACAAAGTTCACTGAATGCCTTGCTGAAAGAATTATATACAGTGATTCCGCGCCGAATGAGTGATACTCGCAAGTATTTTCTGCAGGAGACATATGAAGAATCGTTTGTCACTGAATTGTTACAAAACGAACAGAGCCTATTGGAAATGCTTGAGACACAAATCAAAATTGAGCCGGAAACAATTACGCTGGAATCGCTTGGGATTGCTATTGAACCGGCGAGTAAAGACGACCGGAAGTTGATTGCAAAAAAGACCGATTTTAAAGTGAAATCTCAGCGGATATTCAAAGTAAGCAATCGAAAAACGGAAGCTGCATTCCTGCAAGGCGGCGATACCAAGTTGCTCTATCACGGCACCAGAAATTGTAATTGGCTTGCTGTGTTGCAGCAGGGCTTAAAAATACGCCCTAAGGGAGTGCAGACTACCGGTTCTATGTTCGGCGATGCCATTTATTTTGCTAATAAGGCTCGGAAATCCATCGGCTACACCAGCCTCAAGGGATCGTATTGGGCAGGAGGTTCAGAATCCGTAGGGTATCTGGCTGTGTTTGAAGTCAACACCGGACGGGAATGGAACCTCCTCAAGAACCGTCAGCATGAAGGTTGGATGACAAGGCTTACTCAACAGCAGGTGAGTCAAGAAGGATACGACACTGTTTTCGCACAAGGCGGTGCTGATTTACGGAATGATGAGTACATCATATATGATTCAAGCCGCTGTACTATCCGCTACCTTATTGAGCTGGGCTAAAGCGTTCAGATATTACATAGCGCTTATATCCAGCCGGTCAAAGCCGTCCAACAAGGTGCGGGCGATAGCTTTTAGTTTTACAAGACCGCCTTGTTCACTCGACCTATTCGATAACTGTGTTTTCGAATAGGTCGACGAGTTCTAAATCGCACAAATAGTACGATTTAGAACAT
>NZ_JBQNBW010000028.1:0-33106 GCF_052169735.1 Treponema sp. | reverse complement strand
TGCAATATATGGCGCATACGCTTTCTTGCATTGTCAAACCATAGCAAGTTTGTCTGCAGCCTTGCATTCCTTTTAAAAGAGATCAATTCTTCATAGTATTCCTCGCCTTTCGGGTAGCATTGCTATCCACTACGATAGTTTTTGTTCTTGGGTTTCCAACGAGGATGCCCTTTAGTCGTCATTTTTCTTTTTATCGAAAAAAAAAGAAAAAAAGCTCCCTACACAAAGGAGATATAGTATGAAAAAGCGTTTTTTACTTCGTTATAAACTGATGGTTATTTTCGGTTTGTTAGTTGCTGCAGCGTCTCTTATAGAGATAGTACTTGCGGTATATACGGCACGGTTGGCGGTAACTGAAAAAATTTCCGATCACCTTGTCGATAAGGCTGCCGATACTGCCGGTATTCTTGATGGTCAAGTTACTGCCTTTTGGCAATTATTTGAGGGGATTGCCCGTACACCGATACTACGGGATTCTTCTGTTTCATATGAGCAGAAAGCCGCGTATTTAGCAAAAGAAGCTGCCTTCAATGATAGAATTCACCGGATGGATTTATGTGATATGCAGGGTATCCGGCACACAAGTGAGGGAAAACTTATCGATGTTTCAGATCGGAACTATTTCCGTGTAGCTGCACAAGGTAAGCGTTTTGTTGCGGAACCTATTGTATCCCGTACCGATGGTACATTTGTATTTGCATTTTCGGTTCCTATCTATGATGATAATCACAATGTTGTGAGCGTTTTGGTTGCAAGTGTAGCAGCGGATGTTCTTTCAAAAGATATCAGTGCTATTACTGTTGGTAAGACCGGTTACTGTTATGTATTGGGGCTTACGGGAACTATTATAGCGCATAGAGATTTTACTTTGGTAGCGCAAAAAGTAAATATGGTTGAGAACTCAAAAACGGACAGCAGTTTGCGTTCAACCGCTGCTTTTGAGAAAATAGCTTTGGATACACATGAATCTTCGATCGGTTTTTATGAGTTTAGAGGTATTAGCAAAATCGGTTCGTATGCAGTTATGAATACAACCGGGTGGAATGTTATTATATCCGCACCGGTCGCAGAATTTATGGGTATTGTACGGTCGTTGCGCAGGTCAATGATTATTATCGGTGTATTTATATTGCTGTCTGCTGTGATAACTATCTATCTAGTTGTCCGTGCGGTTACGAAACCGATTCAAGGTACGGTAGATGCTTTGCGGAATATTGCACAGGGTGAAGGTGATCTCACAGTGAGACTTCCTGTTACCGGTAATGATGAAATTACCGACATGTCCGAGTATTTTAACGACACAATTGCAAAAATCGCCAAATTGATACGAGTTGTTGGAAACAATAGTACCGCAATGGAGTCAGTCGGTACGGAGCTTGCCTCCAATATGACTGAAACTGCAAGCGCAGTGCATCAAATTAGTGCAAACATCGATGGCGTTAAGCAGCAGGCACAGAGCCAGGCTGCAAGTGTTTCCGAAACGGCAGCAACCATCGAAGAAATTGTCCGCACCATTAAGCAGCTTAATTCGAGTATTGAAACGCAAGCGGCAAGTGTGGCGCAATCTTCTTCGTCAGTGGAGCAGATGGTTGCAAATATCGCTTCTATCGGTCAAACACTTGGCAAAACCGATGAGGTTATCGGGAGTCTTACGGTGGCGACAGGGGATGGTAAAGCAACGCTTGGAATATCAAATACGGTAACGAATAAAATTGCGGAAGAATCCGGCTCATTAATGGAGGCATCAAGTGTTATTCAGCATATTGCGTCTCAAACGAACCTTTTAGCAATGAATGCTGCAATCGAGGCGGCTCATGCAGGAGAAGCGGGGAAAGGATTTGCAGTTGTTGCCGACGAAATCCGCAAACTTGCCGAAGAATCTTCCGTACAGGGAAAGACGATTACTACTACGCTGAAAACCTTATCCGGTGAAATTGAAACCCTGTCTTCTGCTTCTAAAACGGTGGAGGAAAAATTCAATGTTATTTTCAATCTTGCTGAACAGGTCAAGGAAATGAGTAACCGGCTCACTGAATCGATGCGGGAACAGGAGTCCGGCAGTAAAGAAGTACTATCTGCGATAAAAAATATCAATATGATCACAACGGAAGTACAGGCAGGATCGGAGGAAATGCTGAAAGGCGGTGAAGGAGTTGCGGCAGAAATGCGGAAGTTGGATAACCTTACCCGTATTATTACTGACAGTATGAATGAAATGGCTTCCGGTGCATTGCAGATTAGTAACACAGTGCAGGAAGTTCATAACATTACTCAGCAAAATAAGCAGAGCATACAAAACCTTGCCAATGAAGTAAAAAAATTCAAGGTGTAATGTTTGCTCCTGCAGGCAGTCAAGAGCCGCGGCTCAAAAAATGTCGGGGTAAGTCTGCCGCACGGATAAAGCGTCTTGTGGAGGGGGTATGCTGCGTTGTGAGCGATTACCCCCGAAAATACGTGTATCTTACGAAAAAAGAGAATCCTGCAATGCCCGCATTTTTAAAATACGGGCAATAGAGATTTTTTCAGGAGCTGTTTTCCCTGTTTCACGTATTAGTAAGAGGGCATCGTTTTCTGCCTTTTCGATGGTAAGAGGACTCCCTGTTATCACCCGCTGCCCCGCTGCGGTATCGAGGGTGAGTTCGAGCAGCTGCTGTGCGGTGATAGCGGATTCTGCGAGGTGTATCTTACCGAGAAAATCAAGTCCGCCGGCTTCGCGCACTTCGGTTCCCGGCGGTACCTCTGCGAGCTGTTCCGGTATGATAATCAATTTTTTTGCAATTTTTTCTTTTATATTTTGCTTTTCGTCCCGGCTCATCGGCAGGGTATCTGCAATAGTTTCCAATACTTTGATGTACTCGCGGTATTCTCTTTCTTGCTTAAAAGGCTGCTGTTCGCCGGTACATGCCGGTAAATCATTGAGGAAAGACTCATGCTGTGTAAGCGGTGCAAGGGGGACAGCGGTGTACCGGGTATGTGCGGTAGTGTGATAAAACGTAGCATTTAAGCCTGCCGTATGCAGGATAGTGCGGATAGATTCAAACTCTACCGGCTTCATAAGATATACACCGTCAGCTAATTCCCGTGCAACCATACGCTGTAATTGCTGGTTTTTCTTAAAAAGCTGCCGTTTTTCTTCTGCCGCAACCATCACAAAGCCGTGATAGAGTCCGATAGCTGTTGACTGTAAGTACCATTCGGTAATGCTGACGGCAATGTTCTGCGGGAGTGTCCCGCCGGTAGCCGCTGCCAGCACATCGGTGAGTGTTTTATCCGTTTCTCCCTGCGCAAAGCAGCGCATACAAGCTGCTCTGGTTATGGAAAAGCGGGCTGTCGTCAGGACCGATACCGGCTCCATACAACTGAGTATCGGCAATATGCTGTCAATAGCCGTATACGGCAGTACGGTAACCTCGAAGGAAGGCGCTGCAATCACAGGCTGTGCTGCGGTTTCACGGGATGCGTAACCGGTATTCACCTGCCAACACTGTTCTGCCGGCAGGAGGAATCTGAGTACTTTCAGATAATTGATGAGGGTCAGCTGAGCTTCGCTACTCTGCATACCGGGAAACAGCGGTGAATCTCTGCCGGATTCAAAGAGCTGCTTTTTTAGGAGAAAATCAAAAAAACGCAGGAGCGTCTCATCGGTATAGCATCCTTCAGGCTGCAGCGCATTCAAAAAGTCCGCAAAAAATTGTGCTCTTAACTGGAGTGTTTCCCGGCGTGTATGTCCGCATACTGCTGCAGCAATGTAGAGTTTCCTGTCAGGAGGCGCATAGTTACAGAAAGTCTCCCAACGTTCCTTCTGCGGGATAAGCTGTGTTTCATTCCGCAGCAATAATCCGAGATTCTGCAAACCTTCTGCAAGCAGTTCAAAGCCTCGCGGTTCAGAGGCAGCTTCTTGGAATACTGTCGTCAGTTGTTTTTCTATTTTTTGTTTGAATGCACCGCCGCTTTTTAATACTGCCGGCTCTTTTAAAAAAAATGTGTACAAGCCTATCAATACCATGTCGTCGCAGAGTGTTATGTCTGTTTGCGCCTGACTGGTATATTCCGGTCTAAATAGTGCTGCAGAATCCAGCTGAGGGGCAATTGCTTTGTATAAGAGCGGATTAATACGGTAAACTTTAACCGTTGCCATGCTGTGAGATACATAATCCGTTCGATAGAGCAGCAGCCGCTCTTCCAAATTGATAAGCCGCGCCGGTATAGCGGATTCGGCAGAAAGGAATGAAATTAAAGTATCCTTGCTTGCTATGTGGAGGATATGGACTGCCGTTAAGATCATACTATCGATCCGGTCAAGGCTTTTTACGATAATAGCTTGTGTGCCGGGTTTGGATAAAAAACCGGTTAGTTTTTCGACAAGCCGCTGCTTATTAAACGGCGTTTTTATTTCGCCGAGGTATAAGCGCATTAAATCGAAAAAAGTTTTGCTTGGGAGCCGGAGTAATGCTTCTTTCCAGCTGGTGTATTCGTCTATATCCATCGTACCTGCTACCGTGCTACAATTGATGCCTTAATTTCGGCTGTTTTTTGATCTCCATACAGCGCATTGATAAGGGCAAAACTGAATTCTTCGGCAGCTCCTGCACCGCAGGCGGTGATAAACTGTCCATCTCTTATCACTCTTGTTCCTTTAATAGGAGGTGTCGGGAGGTCTTCGCCCATCCCCGGATAGCAGGTAAACTGCTTATTGGTGAGCAGTCCCCATCCGCCCAGCACAAGTGCCGGAGCTGCACAAATCGCCGCAGCCAAGCCTCCGCACCGTACAACAGCAGTAACGAAAGAGTGCAAGCGTTCACTTCCGGCTAAGGTGCGGCTATTGGGGAGTCCTCCTGGTAATATGACCAAGGCAGTCTTTGCAGCCAGCTGTTCCAGTTCCGCCGTTTCTTCAGCGCTGCCTAAAGAAGCAGTACAGAGGCTTTCGAGGCTGCAATCGCAGGTGAGCGTAAGAGAACGCGCGGAGCGGATAACCGTTGAACCGACTCCCACGAGGGTAAGGTCTGCTCCGCAGCGGCGTAAATAGTCAATCGGTGTAACGGCTTCGACTTCTTCAAACCCGTCGGCAATAAATAAAAAAACTTTCTGCATTTTTTCTCCTCGTATAGGAATCTCAGGAAAACCTCTAAAAACCTGATTTGCAACCCGATTTAGCGGATATGATAAATCATTGCCTTACAGAACAAGCCGATAGGCTTGATGGTTTTAAAGGTTCCCGATTTGTATTTGTTTATCGTTTCCTCCGCTCGATTTCGCTCTGGCATTCAATACACATGGCAGCATAGGGAATGGCTGTAAGCCGGGCTTCCGGTATTTTTTTGCCGCATTTAAGGCATTTACCGTATTTGCCCTGTTCAAGCCGGGCAAGAGCCGAGTCGATCATCTGCAGCCGTTTACTGTCTTTTTCGCTCATATTTTCCAGCATTTTCCGGTCGGTATCTTCCGAGGCAATATCACCGAAGTCTTTCGGATCGACCGATTCAATGAGCTGTTTGAAGCTTTCATTGTTTGCGACAAATGTTTTGACGATCTCGGCACGACTTTCTTGCAGCAATGTTTTCATCTGCTGATAAAATTCTTCCATATTTTTACAACTCCTCTTATTAGTTGACAAATTAAGAAATAGTTCTTACAATTATACCCATGAATTTGCAAAAAAAGCAAGTATGTTCTTTTTGGAGGAATTGTGGCAAAAGAAGAAGCAATAGAAGTTGAGGGTATTGTAAAAGAATCTCTGCCGAATACGATGTTTCGGGTTGAGTTAAAAAACGGGCATGTGATTTTAGCCCATTTATCAGGAAAAATGCGCAAGCATTATATCCGTATTGTTCCCGGAGACAGCGTGAAAGTCGCGCTTTCTCCCTATGATTTAAACAGAGGGAGAATTATCTTCCGCGAACGTTAAAGGGTACTAACTGCTTTTAAAAAATGAAGCGAATGCCAGCTTGAGGTTTCTAACACCGCGGACAAGAAGCGGAATACCGATAATTAAACCGAATAGACCGAAGAGCGCACGGAAACTTAATAGTCCGAACCAGAAGTATAAAAGCCCTGTAATCAATGCACCAATACCTTTTTTACGTGAAAGCGGTTCGGACTCCGGCTCCTGTGGAGGTGTTTCGTAGAATGTCCACGTATAGCGTGTACCGAACATCTGGTCATCTTCATCAGTGCTGCCGGCAGCGTTCCGGTAGGTGAAGGGGTTTTGCTGAGTGTAGGGCTGGTATTGCTGACTAAATGTGCCGCCTGCATCATACTGAGCCCGCTTCACCGGATCAGACAATACGGAATACGCTTCGTTGATTTTTTTAAACATTTCCTCTGCTGCTGCATTACCTTGGTTTTTGTCAGGATGGTATTGCAGCGCTTTTGCTCGGTATGCTTTTTTTATTTCTTCTTCGGTAGCTGTTTTATTTACCCCGAGAGTTTCGTAATAATTCATGCATATTATCCTATTGTAGTGCCCTTAAAGGGGAGACCGTTCAAGATGCAGTCAAGATTATCCAGATCGGTACCCCCTGCGCATATTACCCGGATTCCTGCTTTTTGCGCCCGGAGACTGGCTACAGGGTCAAATGGAACATTCTTACCCGGTACCCATTCGGTTCCAACCATTTGGATAAAGCCGTCCCATGAAATAGAATCAATCGGTTTTGCATCAGGATTTTTTTTAGGATCGTCGGTATATACTTTTTCGATGTTGGACAGATTTACCACTTGCTTTGCAGAAAACCGTTCCGCTAAGAGAACGGCATCGTTATCGGTAGAAAATCCGGGCTTCCATCCCGCTGCTATTAAAACCTGCCCTGCAAAGTCCGCCGGTGCCGTGGGATCATAGACTACCGGATTTGGGCAGATATCCGAAAAAACTGCTTTTAAGAGCTGTGCATTAAGCCGGGTTGCCATAATTCCGATCCAATCTGCTTCATCATTTGAAGTGCTGCCGGCAATATTTTTATATGCCGTTTGGTACATCCGTGCCGGACCGCCTCCTCCGACAACCATAATAAGCTTTCTTTCTTTTGAAACGCTCAGCCACTTGCGTATACGGGCAGAAAAATCCCGCAAAAAGGACTCATTTGGCTGTTGAGGAACTACAATCGACCCGCCTACTGATAATACTTGTATCATTTTAACCGCTCCTTCTGATGGAATGCGTGAATTCGTTTTACAGAGAATAAACCTGTTCGGCAACACAATTATTGAACAGGTCTAATATACGGTATAAATATGAGAAAATCAAGCGCAACGGTAGGGATTCCAGGCATGTCAAAAAAGCGAGCTTATCTTGACTCTCTGCAATCTTCATTGTAGACTTAGCCTCATCATGTCCGGTTATCTCTCATAATTCTAATACTGGGCAAAAGGAGCGTTATTATGTTTAATAAGAAACTCGAAGAGGCTTTAAACGACCAAATCAATAAAGAACTGTATTCGGCATATCTGTATCTCGGCATGGCTGTACATTTTGAATCCGAAGGTCTGAAAGGCTTTGCCGGATGGATGAGGGTGCAAGCAAAAGAAGAACAAGAGCACGCGATGAAAATCTACGACTATTTGTTCTCTGTAGATGGAACCCCGGTTTTAAAGGCGATCAAAGAAGTCCCTACCCATTACGAAAAAAAGCCGGTTGAAATTATTCAAGATGTGCTCAAGCATGAACAATTTGTAACCGCTTCGATCAATAGCCTCTATGAGCTTGCTCTTGCAGAGAAGGACTACAAAACTCAGCTCTTCCTCCAGTGGTTTATTAAAGAGCAGGTGGAAGAAGAAGAAAATGACCGCGATATACTCGATAAGTTCAAATATATCGAAAATAACGCAGGCTTACTTCTCCTTGACAGCGAGTTGGGAAAGCGCGAATAGTTCAAAATAAATCCGCCGTTACAACCTTGCACAGCGCACCTCGAAAAATGTAAGTTCTAGGGATTCATCATAGCTTCAGCAGGCAAGAAAAGCCGAATTGATAACAAAGATTCGGCTTTTACACTTACGGCGGTATGATACACAAGGAGTGTTTTTGGATACCTCATATACAATCGTACTAGAAGATCACGCGGTTTTATCCTCGTTATGTGGCTCAAACGATGAGAATTTACCCCTTTTTGAAAATTATCTTGGCGTTCCTGTTATTTGCAGGGGGAACGAGGTAACCGTACTAAGCTCCGATCAAACAGTGTGTAAAAAGTTCCAAAAACTCATGGACACGCTGCTGGCAAGCCCGGATATTACTTCCGCCAGCTCAGCTGATTTTATCTCTGCCTGTCTTTCTGCCAATCCATCACAGCCAGCAGCTACGCAGCAGCGGGCATTTGTGCCGCAGTGTATTCATATCCCCCGCGGTATAAAATCAGTCTATCCTAAAAATAGAAAGCAAGCTGCACTCATAGAGTCCATCTATAAAAACGATATAACTTTCGGACTCGGTCCTGCCGGAACAGGGAAAACCTACATTGCCGTGGCGCTTGCTTTGAAATTGCTGCTTTCGCATACCGTGCGCAAACTTATTTTAACCCGCCCGGTTGTAGAAGCGGGAGAAAGCCTTGGTTTTCTCCCCGGCGATCTGGTGCAGAAGATAAATCCCTACCTTCGTCCGCTTTTTGACATTATGGAGACCCTTCTTCCGGCGGATGTGTTGCGTAGTATGGAAGAATCTAATATCATTGAAGTAGCTCCGCTTGCTTATATGCGCGGTAGAACGCTGCATAACGCTGCCGTTATTTTAGATGAAGCGCAAAATACCACAAAGGAACAGATGAAGATGTTCCTTACCAGAATGGGAGAAGGTTCAAAACTCATTATCACCGGAGACCCCTCCCAATCGGATATACGGGGCAAATCAGAATCGGGACTCACCCATGCGGTCTCTTTAATCAGTACTATAGAAGGAATTGGAGTTATCGAATTTTCTGCAAATGAGGTTGTCCGGCATTCTCTGGTGCAGAAAATCATCAATGCGTATGAAAGGTAAGACAAGTTTTCACTCTCTTAAATCGATTCTTATACCCCCCTTAAAAGCCTTTTTTACAAGGTTAAAAGACAGCTTCTGTGCTGAAAAAATTTTTTTCAGCCTCTTTATCGTGAGCTTTTTTATTGTGATTGCAGCTCTGCTGGTTACTACGCTCGACCGCGGCGGACTTGCCTATCTTGAGTTAGAAGACTTTGCTGTCGGCAAGGTGGCAGAACGTGATGTTATTGCAAGCAGGGATATTTCTTATACGGATCAGCAAGCAACCGAAATACGGAGGGCAGCACGTTTACAAACCATTGCGCCTATTTTCCGGCAGGACACCGGGCTTGTCTCCACCATACTAAAAAAATACGATGAGTTCGTATCAGCTGCCCTGCTGCTGCACAATGCCGGAGATACCGCTTCTTTTGAGGCACAAATTCAAGATCAGTATCCGGGCTTTTTTGAGCTGACATTGCTCAAAGATTTAGAAAAAACAGAAGATATCAATGCGCTGCTTGCTGCTGCGCAAACTGTTTTGAAGCAACTACTGGCTATCGGTATTGCCGAATTTCCTGAAAAAGGGATTGAACAGCTCAGCAAAACGGAAATTACCCTGTTAGCACAGCATGGAAACAATCGTGAGTACACCAATGTGCAAGTTAGTGCAGTAATCAAAGCAGAAAATCTTGGGCAATATATTAAAAATGCAGTGGAAACAGCAAGCATCCCGTTTCATGCGGAAACCATTCAGGCGTTAATTCAACCGTTTTTACAGCCGACAATCATCTATGATGCGAAAGAAACAGAGATGAGGGTGCAGGAACTCATTAAACAGCTCCAGCCCGTTACCGTTACTATCCAGAAAAATCAAAAAATTATTAAACGGGGTTTTATTGTTACTGCGGAAAATTACCGCCAGCTGCAAGCGTACACCGAAGCAGGCACGTATTTAGATATCAGCAAGTTTTTAGGACTTGCGGCGTTTATATTTTGTATTTATGCCATCGGTGTCTTTATTTTTTCGCATCAGGCCATTTCAATCCGCTTAAAAGAAAGCCAAAAAATCTTTTTACTGCTTATTTCGCTCACAGTATATCTTGCAGTACTTTTTACCGGACAGTCGGCTTTTTTTGTGCGTCCGATGGATATTATTCCCTTCCTTCCCGCAGCCCTTACTGCAATGCTGGTTACAACGCTTGTTTCTGCAAAAATAGCAATACGGCTGGAATTTCTCGTTATGCCGGTTGTACTCACTGCAACGGGGTTTAAGCTTGAGCCGGCGTTGTTTGCTCTTTTTTCCGGGTTAGCAGCGGTTTCTTTAACCAATCTTACCGGGCGGCGCATGGATTTGATTAAAACTTCGTGCCAGCTTGCACTCATCCATCCGGTTATTGCCGCCGTGCTGTTCTCTGTTTTTCCGAATTCATACAGCGATTTTATCTTTGTGCTGTTCGGCTCGGTGGTAAACGGCTTTATCAGCGGTATCTTCGTGCTAGGCTTCCTGCCCATCTTGGAAGACCGGCTCAACACGCCGACCTGCTTCCGCCTTATGGAGCTTTCCGACCTCAATTCACCGACGATGAAGCAGCTCCTTTTAACGGCATCAGGTACCTACAACCATACGATTATGGTTGCAACATTGGCGGAAGCAGCCTGCCGCGAAATCGGGGCAGACGCGCTGTTAGCGCGAGTCGGTGCGTATTACCATGACATTGGGAAGATGCCGAACAGCGAATACTTTGTAGAAAATCAAACCTCGTATAACAAGCATTTGGACTTAAATCCGCGGCTTTCGGCTGCTATTATCCGCAGTCATGTAAAACTTGGAATAGAAAAGGCAGAAAGTATGCGGCTGCCGCGGGAGGTAATCGATATTATCGGGCAGCATCACGGTAACTCATTGGTGCAGTATTTTTACGCAAAGGCAAAAGAGCTGGATTCCAACGTCAGCCCCGCGGATTTTTCCTATCCCGGACAGCCGCCGCGCACAAAAGAAGCAGCCGTTGTTATGCTTGCTGACGTGAGCGAAGCAGCATGCCGCACCTTGGATCATCCTTCCGTACCGCGGCTGGAAAAGTTTATCGCAAAGTTGGTGCAGGGTAAGATGGAAGCGGGACAGCTCGATTACTGTGATCTCACCTTGAGAGAGCTGCACATTATCAAAGAGTCTTTTGTAACAACCCTTGCCGGATATTACCACTCCCGCATTAAATATCCAAACCAGAAAGACCCTGACGAAAAGAAACCTGCGGAAAAAACCGGTGAGGAAAAAACACCGGAGCAGGAAAATACTGCTGCGCCGGAAAAAGAGACAGAGAAAAAGGCTGTGCAGCAGGGGACACCGGCAGTAAAAGGGATTTCTCCCGAAGTAAAAAACTACCTGCAGATAGACCTCGGCATTACAACAACCGAGCAATCTGTAGAAAAAGATTCACCTGATGGAAATAGAAAAAAGGACGGATAAGATACTATGAATACGATTGGGGTTGCCTGGCAGGATATTCCCGAACCGAAATGGGGAACTGCGGTTGAACCTTTTTTGCACACTGTTCTCGCACAATTGGAGCATTCTAACTGGGATTTATCGGTTGTATTTTGTAACGATGCATTTATCCACGAACTCAATAAAACCTATCGGCATATTGATTCTGCGACGGATGTACTTTCGTTTGAACAGGGCGATGAATACGACGATGAGGATGGAAGTCTGCGTTTTAATGCGGGCGATATTGTAATTAGCCTCGATAGTTTGCGCTCAAATGCCGAAAATTTTAATGTAACGATGAATGAAGAACTCAAACGGCTGTTAGTGCACGGCATTTTGCACCTCAGCGGGATGGATCACAGCGATAACGATCCTCAGCAGCCGATGCTGCAATTACAAGAAAAAATACTCGGTTCGTATACCGATGCCATTATTTATCAGGAATAAGTATGGGGATATTTGATAAACTCAAAAAGAAGCGGGCTGTTTCCGAAATTTTACAGGAGGGGCTCAACGAAGAAAAAGAAGATATGATCCGGGGTGTGGTTGACCTCTCCGATACGGCAGTAAAA
Source organism: Treponema sp. (assembly GCF_052169735.1). GTDB lineage: Bacteria > Spirochaetota > Spirochaetia > Treponematales > Treponemataceae > Treponema. The sequence continues at coordinate 21,096 of NZ_JBQNBW010000028.1, read as the reverse complement.
GAAGTCATGATTCCGCGGATCGATGTTGATTTTATTCCGATTGATATGGAAGCGGAAGAACTGTTAAAGCGGGTTGCCGAAAGCGGACATTCCCGGTTCCCTGTCTATGCGGAGTCGATCGACAATGTGGTCGGAGTACTGTATGTGAAGGATTTGATCAATTCATTCGCAAAAAAAGAGCCGGTCAATTTAGAAAAAATCATCAGAAAGCCGTTTTTTGTGCCTGAATCGAAGCGGATCGACGGACTGTTGCGGGAATTTAAGCGCCGCCATGTGCATATCGCCATTGCGGTAGACGAATACGGAGGAATTTCCGGAATCGTCTGTATGGAAGATATTATTGAAGAAATTGTCGGGGACATCCAAGATGAATTTGACAATGAAGGCGAAGATATTTCCTCCATCGGCGATGGGCTGTGGCTTTGCGATGCCCGTGTTGATATGGACGATCTGGCAGAATGTCTCCACACTGAGCTGCCCTCCGATGAATTTGAAACGCTGGGGGGATTTGTATTCGATTTATTCGGGAAAATCCCTGTGCGGTACGAAAAAGTACGGTGGAAAAACTTTGATTTTATCATTCAAGATATGGATGGGCACAAAATCAATACGGTAAAAATTGCATCGGTTAAGGACGAAGACCGGTAAACGCATGGGGATGTTTCAAAACGCGGTTACTGTTTGGACAGCCCCGATTGATAAAAGGGATGCTTATTATGCGTAAAAATATGTTTGTTATTGCTTTTCTTCTGTGTAGTTTGCTGCCGCTTGCAGCATCGCCGATTAAGCTTTTTGAAGCAGGAAAAGAGCTGCAATACCATGAAAACTGGTACGGCGCAGTTGAATTATATCAGCAGGCGCTCAAGGAAAACCCAGCCTACAATGCGGTGTATCAAGGATTAGCCGAATGTTTTTACGCATTGGGAGAATACGATCAAGCGATTGTCTATGCGGAGAAGGCTCGGCGCTATGCTCCGCAGGATGTCGATATAGAAAATCTCTATGCGTTTATTTTAATCGGTATCGGTAAACTGGAAGACGCGCAGAAAATCTTTTCCGGTATACTGAACCGTTATCCGAATAACCTTGATGCCCGCTTCGGTATGGCAGAAATAGAAGTAACGGGAGGACGGCTCACCAATGCCTCCGAACTGTATACGGCAGCGCTCCGCCGCCAAAGTGAAAACCGCAAGGCGCTCCTCTCTCTTGCCCTGCTGAGCCACGAAACAGGCAATACAAAGGCAGCGGAGAGCTATGTCAGCCGAGCCTTGCAATATCACGGAGATAATGCGCAAGTGCATTACTTTGCAGGCTACCTCGCAGCACTCGCGGGTAAGTTGAGCGAGGCTGAAGGACGGATCCGCGCCGCGCTGACCATCAACGAAGAGTATGATCAAGCCCGCGCCCTCCTGTGCTCGCTGCTGTACAGCTCCGGACGGTACCGGGAGGCAATCACCGTAGCGGATTTGCGGATTGCAAGCGACCGTAAGCGTGCCGATGCGTGGTACCTTAAAGCGCTGTGCTTGATGAAGCTAAAGGATAACACTCAAGCGTTTGAAGCGGCACAAACAGGACTGTCTGTTGACTCTGAAAATGAGCTGATGCGGACACTGCTTGAAGATATTGCAGTGCAGACATTCGATTTTGAAGATGCACAGCGGAAATCTCTTGCTAAAGCGCATCAAACCAAAGGCGATTCGTTTTTGAACCGCAATATGACCGATCAAGCGCTATACGAATACCGCCGAGCACTCAAGGTTTATCCTTATGATACAGATAGCCGGCAAGCATACTCGAATATTTTGATGCGGCAGGGCTTCTACGAACGTGCTATTCAGCAGCTGGAGTTTATTCAATCTATCGAAAAAAGCACCGCACGCATCAACGACACGGTAGAGGCATACAGTAAGATGCTTGACCATTCGGTACGGAACCGCTGGAAGATTGATCCGCTGTATTTGAACAAGGCGCACCTTTCCATAGGGCTTTTTTATCAGGTTAATGCCGCCAATGTGTTTCACCCTGAGGCGGAAAAACTGACCTCGGCACTCATCAACGATATTCTGTCCTACAACCGGCGCTTTGCCATTTCAGCCAATCTTGACACCCCCAGCTCATATATGGAGGCATTTCGAAAGGCGCGTACCGCAGGGAATGATTATTTCGGCATTGTCAGCCTTCGGGAAAATGAGCGGGATATCCAGATTACCCTTGATCTGTATGTCGGACGCACAGGATCAAAGGCTGAAACCTTAACGGTATACCGCTCCGGCAATGACCGCTTCAGCAATGCCGTCCGCCGGATTACCGATATGTTCGGGCAGGCAATGCCTGTTATCGGCAGCATTGCAGGACGGTCTCAAGCGGAAGCAGTGATCGACATAGGCTCAGGAGATTGCGACTTTACCGACTACACCATCGAAATTGTGAAAAATGGCACGGTAACCATTGCGAATGAAGGCATCGGTCTGTTATACAACGAAAAAGATGTGCTGGGAACCTTCACCATCGGACGCATTGCCGAGGACCTGACCGAAGGAACCCTCACACGCAAAGGCTATTACGACAAAATGACAAAAGGCGACCTCGCCGTCCTCATTTACAGTGATCCGCAGAAAATCGGCAATAAAACAGAAAAGACCGTTGACGGAGCCGACCGGCGCGGACAGCAAATGTCTCAACTGCTCTCTCTATTGCGGAGCATCCACTAGAGCCGGTTAGCGTAAATAGACAGGCTCCGGAATACACAAAACTAAACAAACGGTAGTTCATTGCAAATGTACTATGTTCGGTCTGTTTGATGACTGTGTTTTGAGACAGACTGGTGAGTTCTAAATCGCATTTCAAGATAACCTGCTCAGAAACATAAGTTTCCGAACAGGTTTTGCTGTGCCGCAAAAATTCCTCCTTATGTTTTAGCACTGGGGAGGAATCCTCTCGATTGTATTTCTATCATAGAGGACTGTAGCATGCATGGATATCATAACAGCTGGTAGACTGCAGCTTTGCATGTTTAAATTGTTTCGCCGCAGACTGTTGATTATCGAGCTTGAATTGAAAATTAGTGGAACTGTGTGATGTATAGAGAGCTTAAAGTTGCCTGTCATTCAGTACAACGCAGAGGATATAAAAAAGGACATCCGTATAAGATGTCCTTTTAGTAGCGGCAATAGGGCTTGAACCTATGACCTAACGGATATGAGCCGTTTGCTCTGCCAACTGAGCTATACCGCCATATAGAAACTGATAATATCTGAAATCGGCAGATTTGTCAATATCTTTTTTGAAAATCGCAGAGATTCCGCATGAGGTTCTTCATCGTTTTAATGCTGAACCGGTTATCGTCGGCTGTTTCTCACATCTTTAAAAAAACTGACGATAATGCAGATCATAATGATGCCGAGCGGAAAGGCTGCGATGACCGATAGGCTTTGCAGCTGATTCAGATTGCTGCCGGTAAGGATGAGCGCTGCCGGCAGTAAGATAAAAACAACCGACCAAAATGCCCGCAGGCTTTTTTTAGGCTCGCTGCTTTCAAGCTGCCGCTGCGAATAAGATGCGATAACCATCGTAATCGCGTCAAAAGTACTCGCATAAAGAGCGATCATTGTGATGATGAGCAGCACCAGTCCGACTTTTGCAAGCGGCAGCGTTTCCAAAATGCTTAAAATAATCTCGGCAGGAGCGATACCCTCTGCAAGCCGCTCGGCTGCCGGTAACAATCCATGCGTTTCCAAATAAAGCCCGTAGTTTCCCAGTACGATAAACGAACAATAGGTTCCCGCAATGCCGCACATAAGTCCGCCCAGTACGGTATTCCGTACCGTCCGCCCTTCCGAGATTGTGCCGATAAAAAACGGCGTTGCGACAAACCACGCAATCCAATAAGCCCAATAAAAAATCGTCCACTGCTGCGGGAATCCTGCGCCGTCTGCGCCCGAAATCCGTAGGGGATCCATCCACGTGGAAAGCGGGATAAAGTTTTGCAGCATTTTCCCGATTCCGGTTATACTCGTTTCGATAATATAGAGCTTGGGGCTGAGCAAAAATATAAACACAATGAGGCTGGAAAAACACACAACGGCAATTTTTGCCAGATGGGAAATGCCTTTTATTCCCAGCAGCACCGCCGAGGTATATACCGCCGCAATAATGCAGAGTACAACCAAGGTCAGCTCCCTTGATTCCGGTATTCCTGAAATGGTGGAAATCGCCAGCGACAGCAGCGGCGTTGCAAGCGAAAATGTCGTCGCGGTGCCCGCTAAAAGCCCCACAACCGAAAACACGTCGATAACAGTGCCGAGTACGCCGTCGATTTTATTACCGAAAAGAGGGCGGCATGCTTCGGACAGTTTTTGCTTTTTCCGCTGCCGTACATGGAGCATATAACCGAATGCCACAGCGCATACGATATGAAAACTCCACGGGGTAATGCCCCAGTGGAACAGCGGATATGCTGCCGCCCAGTCTTGTTTTTCGGCTGCTGTAAGTAGATGTTTTCCGAATGGAGAGGCAGTGTAGTAATATCCCCACTCGATAAGCGACCAGTATAAAATATCGGCTGCCATCGTAGAGGTAAAAATCATTGAACCCCATGCAAAATTGCTGTAACGCGGCTTATCAAGGGAGCTTAAGCGTATCGAACCGTATTTTGAAAAAGCAAGATAAAACGCGGTACACACTACTCCGAAACCGAGGAGTATATAGAAAAAGCCGAGCTGATTGACAAAAATATTCCATAATATATCAATCGTCTGCATTGATTGTTGCGGAAAGGTAAGCAGCAATGCCGCAATGCCGGTTACAATGCCGAGCGGCAAAAGCGTAATAACCCAGTCGATTTCTCCGGAACCGTGTCTGCTTGTATTATGATTCCGATTGTTCATCGTTTGACTCTTGCGTCCGTTCATCTGTAAACCCCGTCATCTGCATAATTTGTTTATAATAATCTTTTGCATACCGGTACATCTTCAATCCGTATTCGCCGAAACTTTCTCCCAGCGCTTGTTTATAGCATGTCCACAACGCCCATAAGAATCCTGCAAGCGCAACATAGATAAAGACGCGCAGCTTTTCTTCAGGTTCCGGATCACGGCGGAAGTAGCGGTGCATAAGATCATTGATTTGAGCTTCGGAAAAATAGGAGTAGATGGAAAACATTGCAAGATCAGCCAACGGATCGCACATGGCAGCGTATTCCCAGTCAATCAATTTAACATCACCGTCGCTGATAATAAAATTATCGCAGATTAAATCAATGTGGGTAAGCGCTTCCGGTTTTTCAAGCGTGTCAAGTAAATCCAGCAAGGCGTTCATTTTTTCCCGAACTTCGGCATAGTCGTAAAACAGAATACCGTGCTTTGCTTCCGCCTGCTGTTCATAAAAACCAATCCGCTCTCTAAAATTGAAATGGTGCCGTACCGTAATACCGGAAGTATGCAATTTGCGGGCTATCCACATACAGGCATCCAGATCATCGGGATTGTGCGGATCGACTACTCGCATATTTTCTTCAAACTGAGTAATTTTTACACCGGTTGTTTGATCAAAATAGACAATCTTATCAGATATACCGAGCGGCTCAATCGCTTTATACACTGCATATTCCTGTTTCCGGTTGATAAGAACTTCCGTACCGGTGCCCGGAATACGGAAAATGTATTTGTTGTTGTTCAGCTCAAAAATGAAGGATTTATTGGTCATTCCGAGCCGCAACGGACGTAAATTTCTAATCTGCATTTCAGGTTTCCCAAATACGCGGGAGATGAGTTCCATCCATTTATTTTGTGTGGAAATCATGTATGAGGTGTCGAATTGGCGCAGTTCTTCCAACGATTCAAATTCATACACCTGATTGGCGGGCTGTTTATTTGCGAACATCGTCAGCGTATTTAAATGACGGCTCAATACATCTTCCCAGTACCACTCGTCGGTGTCATCACGGTGATAGGCCTCTTCAATCATCGGGCGGATGGCATCAGAGAAAGCACGGGAAAAATAGACCGGTCCATACATCACCCATGCATTCCAGCCGCCCACCTTCACCTTCATTATTTTATCATGTAAACCGAGCTGCAGTACCCATTCCTTGGTTTTTTCATTTACTTTTACCGATGAATACCATGAATCGTACTCATGTGCGTGATACATATTTTTCCGCAGCCAGTTGTCACTGGATAAGATATAGGTGTTTTTCAGCTTGTCGCGGACGTGATACAGCGTTGAAAGATTGTTTTTCGTTTCAAAATCGGGATTATATACAAGTTTTACATTATATTTATCGATGAGGTATTCAAAGGTATCTTTCAGATAGCCGACGACAACGGTAATATCGGTAATACCGGCTTCTTGCAGCTGCTTGATCTGGCGTTCGATCATCCGCTCACCGAACACTTCCAGCAGCCCCTTAGGTGTTGCATACGTGAGCGGAATAAACCGCGAGCCGAAACCGGCAGCCATGATAATGGCATTGTCAACCTTACATGAATCGTATTCGGTATGGGCTTTAATTGTTAAAACTCTTTTGCCGATGGCGGGTAATCCGTTTGTTTTAAGAAAACCGTCCTGTTCCATAGAAAAAAGAATTTGATTGACATACGCGAGCGATATTTTTAATGTACTCGCAATATCCCGCTGCGTAATAGCCGGATTTTTTTTCATCAACTCGATAATCTGAAAGTATCGTCTTTTCATATTAGATAAAGTATATTTTGCTTTCTGTTCACTGTCAATGAGAAAATAATGAAAAAGTGAACAGAATTGTATATTATCTGTAGTATATTGCTGGCAAAGGCGTAATAATCATAAAACCTGTTCGATAACTGCATTGCCGAACAGACCGACGGGGTCTAAATCGCACAACGAGTAGGATTTAGAACATCGTATTTTAAGGTAATCCGTTCCAAAACGGAACTTCCCGCATGAGCTTTGTAGAAAAACTAAAGCTGTAAATTATTTTCTTGACAATCTGATAGAGGCATAGTAGAATTATTAATGTGCTGGTGCAGTTCAAAAGGTGCTGTTTGTGATATGTAAAAGCTGTTATATGCTGCAATTAAGTACATTTTGCTGTAAAATGGCTGCGTCAGCTGATTTAATGCAAGGAGGCACTGTAATGAAAATTATTTTCTACGGCGTGCGTGATGTAGAGATTCCCATCTTTGAAGCAGTGAACAAAAAGTTTGGGTATGACATGACCTTAATTCCTGAATATCTGACGGATGAAGCAACGGCGAGGAAGGCTGCCGGGCATGAGGTTGTTGTACTGCGCGGAAACTGCTTTGCGACAAAAGAACGGCTGGATATCTATAAGGAGCTGGGTGTAAAGTATGTAATGACCCGGACTGTTGGTGTCAACCATATCGATATACCGTATGCGAAAGAACTCGGCTTTAAAACAGCTTATGTTCCGTTCTATTCGCCGAATGCGATTGCGGAATTGGCATTGACGCTTGCTATGACACTGCTGCGGAATGTTACTTATACTGGGAATAAAACAAAAGATAAGAACTTTATCGTTGACAAGCAGATGTTCTCGCGGGAAATCCGGAATTGTACAGTCGGTGTTCTCGGCTTGGGAAGAATTGGTATGACTGCTGCTAAGCTGTTCAAAGGCTTGGGGGCGAATGTTATCGGTTTTGATATTTTCCCTAAAACAGGGGTGGAAGATATTGTAACTCAGATGCCGATGGATGAAGTGCTGGCAAAAGCCGATATTATCACACTGCATGCTCCTTACATTAAAGAAAACGGTAAGATTATTACAAAAGAGGCGATTGCAAAGATGAAGGATAATGTTATCCTCATTAATACTGGAAGAGGCGAGCTTGTTGATACTGATGCTCTTGTTGAAGCATTGGAAAGCGGCAAGATATACGGTGCCGGTATTGATACGCTGGATAATGAAGTTGCAATTTTCTTCAAAGATTTTAAGGGTGAAAAACTGCCGGTTCCTGCATTTGAAAAACTTGTCAACATGTATCCGAAAGTGATTCTTACGCCGCATGTCGGGTCTTATACCGATGAAGCTGCATTGAACATGATCGAAACTACATTTGATAATCTCAAAGAGTATCTTGATACGGGCGATTGCAAAAACAAAATTCAATAATTTGCAATTCGAGCGTTTGTGAAAGACCTGTTTTGACTTTTATAAGCGCTCATAAGTGCGCAATAGTAAATGCATCTTATGAGGAGGTAATGAAAGATGGCTACATTTACGTTTGATATGTATCTTACGTTGGGGTTGGCAATTATACTGTACCTGCTGGGAAGCGGTATTAAAGCCAAGGTTAATGTTTTGCAGAAATATTATATTCCTGCACCGGTTATCGGAGGAACGCTTTTTTCGATTATAATGTTGATAGGTCATAATATGGGGCTGTTTTCATTTACATTTGACGGAAACTTAAAGAATTTCTTCATGGTTGTGTTCTTTACCACGATCGGATTCTTGGCAAGTGTTTCCGCGTTGAAAAAAGGCGGCGTCGGTGTTATCCTGTTTTTAATTGCTGCAGTTGTTCTTGTTGTTATCCAAGACGGTGTCGGTGTTGCTTTGGCAAAGGCATTCGGGCTTAATCCCGGTATTGGTTTGGCGGCAGGTTCTATTCCGTTAACCGGCGGGCATGGAACTTCCGGCGCTTTCGGTCCTTATCTGGAAGAACGAGGAGTTTCGGGGGCAACGGTTGTTGCAATCGCTTCGGCAACCTACGGTTTGGTTGCAGGATGCGTTATCGGCGGTCCGATTGCAAAACGCTTAAAGGATAAGCATAACTTAGTATGTAAAGAAGGTGATGCACAGAAAGCTGCTCAAGAACAGGCAGGAAAGGATGAAACACTGGCACAGAATGCTGCAATGAGTGAGAAATCTTTCTTTAAAGCAGCTGCTATGATCGGTATTGCAATGGGTGTCGGTTCTATGATTACACCGCTTATTAAAAAAGCAGGCTTGTCTTTGCCGGCATACCTCATCCCGATGCTTATTGCTGCGATTATGCGTAATGTTGTTGATAAAACTGAGAACAAGACTCCTATTGATGAAATCGGTATTATCGGCAGTGTTTGTCTTTCTTTCTTCTTGGCTATCGCATTGATGTCGATGAAGTTATGGGAATTGGCAGATCTCGCAGTTCCGCTTGTTGTAATCTTGTTGGTACAAACCGTTGTCATGGGCTTGTTCGCATACTTTGTTACCTTCAATATCATGGGACGGGATTACGATGCGGCGGTTATCTCAACCGGTCACTGCGGTTTCGGTATGGGCGCTACTCCCAATGCTATCGCTAATATGGAAGCTTTTACCTCGGTAAACGGTTTCTCCACAAAAGCATTCTTAGCAGTTCCTCTCGTTGGATCTCTGTTTATCGACTTTATTAACGCGATCGTTATTCAGACATTTACGAGTATTTTTGTCGGATAATAGTCTGGAATAAGCGCTGATCGTTTTTAGAAGTGTTTTACTGCGGTAGTAGCGGTAGATATATGACGGTACTACTAGCAGTAAAACGCTTTTTATATTACAGTGGTATTCAAATACTACATTAAGGAGTAGCGATGATTACATCAGAGTATATTAGTATACTGCAAAGTTTCTTGTCGTCGGTGCTTGGCTTAGGTATTGTCTTCTTATCTTTGGTTTTTTTGGCAATCTTTGTTACCATTGTTTCCAAAGTCATATCGGTCTTAGAGAAGAATTTACCTGCTGCCGCTCCGGCGCCTGCTGCAGCTCCCGCTGCAGTAAGCCGAAAACCAGCCGCTGGTTCAGAAGCGGTAAAAATTGCTGTTATTGCAGCTGCTATTAGCGAAGAAAGGCGAGAGCCTGTAAATTCATTTGTAATAACAAATATTAAAAAGCTATAAATAGAGCAAAGGAGTAGTATAGTATGAACTATGTAGTCACTGTCAATGGTGAAAGATACGAGGTTGAAGTAGAACGGGTTGGAGGAGGTTCTTCCTCATTGTCCAGAAGACCGCCGGAACGGATGTCCCGTCCCATGCAAGCCGCTCCTGCTGCACAGCCTGCACCTGCTCCGCAGCCTGCAGCCCCGGCTCCTTCGGCTGCTCCTGCAGCATCAGGTTCTGCAGGTTCTGTTGTTAGCCCGATGCCCGGTACCGTGCTTGATGTAAGAGTTAAAGAAGGTGATGCAGTGTCCGTCGGTCAGGTGGTTGTCATTTTGGAAGCTATGAAAATGGAAACCGAAATCGTGTCCGAAGTTGCCGGTTCCGTCGCCGCTGTTCGGGTAAAGAAAGGAGATGCTGTCGATACTGATGCGGTATTGGTAGAAGTGAAGTAAGAGGTTCTGCATGGAATTTATTAAGGTCGTAGGAACGATGATGCAGCAATCGGGCTTTGCCGCACTGACATGGCAGCAGCTCGTGATGTTTGGTATCTCGTTCGTTTTAATTTATTTAGCCATCGTCAAGCAGTTTGAACCGTTGCTGCTTTTGCCGATTGCTTTCGGTATGTTTTTAACGAATTTGCCTTTAGCGGATTTGATGAAGGAAGCTGATCCTTGGTATTCTTCCGGCGTATTGCGGATTATCTATAACGGTATCAAGAGTAACTTGTTCCCCTGTCTGATATTCATGGGAATAGGCGCGATGACTGACTTTGGTCCGCTTATTGCGAACCCGATCAGCTTGCTGCTCGGTGCTGCCGCACAGTTCGGTATCTATATCACGTTTATGGCTGCGAGCGCTTTGCCTATTTTTACCGCAAAACAGGCTGCTGCAATTGCTATTATCGGCGGTGCTGATGGTCCTACCTCCATCTACATCGCAAATAACCTCGCGCCTGAACTGCTGGCTCCGATCGCTGTTGCTGCATATTCGTATATGGCGTTAATTCCGATGATTCAGCCGCCGATTATGAAGCTTTTGACTACTAAAAAAGAACGTGCTGTTAAGATGAAGCAGCTTCGGAAGGTGAGTAAAACGGAAAAGATCGTATTCCCGATCGGTACCGTACTATTTACCGCTCTCTTGCTGCCCTCCGTTGCTCCGCTCCTCGGTATGCTTATGCTTGGTAACATCTTTAGAGAATCCGGCGTAGTACAGCGCTTGTCTGATACTGCACAAAACGCACTGATTAACATTGTTACTATTATGCTTGGTGTTACAGTTGGTGCTACCGCAAACGGTGCGCTGTTCTTGCGGCTTCAGACGATCAGTATTATCTTTATGGGACTGTTCGCGTTCTGTATGTCCACGGTCGGCGGTGTTCTGCTTGGAAAGTTACTGTATCTAATCACCGGCGGAAAAATTAACCCCTTGATTGGATCGGCAGGAGTTTCGGCAGTACCGATGGCAGCGCGTGTTTCGCAGACTGTAGGGGCTTCTGAAAATCCGACAAATTTCCTACTGATGCATGCGATGGGCCCTAATGTTGCGGGTGTTATCGGATCGGCAGTAGCAGCCGGTTATTTTATGCTCATTTTTGGAAAATAATAATAAGGAGGGAACCCTACAGATGTTAGAGTTCCCTCTTTGTATAATGAAGCGGAAAACTCTACAACTTTTTTGAAGTTTTTGTTTGTGCTTTATTGTGTGATAAAACGATTGTAAAATTACCTCTATTAGAGAGTACATATAGTTGGAAGGAGATTTATTATGAGTAAGGTTATGTCATTGCATGATGCAATCAAAACGTATGTAAAATCCGGTGATAGCCTTTGTTTCGGCGGTTTTACAACGAACCGGAAGCCATACGCGGCTGTAAACGAAATTTTGCGTCAGGGTTTAGGCGATTTTATCGGATATTCCGGTCCTGCCGGCGGTGATTGGGATATGCTGATTGGTGAGGGACGGGTAAAAGCCTTTATCAACTGCTATATTGCAAACTCAGGCTATACGAATGTTGCCCGCCGTTTCCGCAATGAGATTGAAAAAAACAAGCAGATGCTGTTAGAAGACTATTCTCAGGATGTTCTGATGCTGATGCTGCATGCCTCTTCACTCGGTCTTCCATACTTACCTGTTAGGCTGATGCAGGGTTCCGACCTTGTGAATAAATGGGGAATCAGCAAGGAAGAACGGGCAAAAGATCCTCGGCTTCCCAACGATAAGCTGGTTGAGGTTGAAAACCCCTTTAACCCGGGCGAAAAAGTTATTGCTGTGCCGGTTCCGCGCTTAGATACTGCAATTATCCACGTACAGAAAGCATCTGTCGAGGGAACATGTTCTATCGAAGGTGATGAATTCCATGATATTGATATTGCGATTGCAGCAAAGAAATGTATCGTAACTTGTGAAGAATTGGTAACAGAAGAAGAAATCAGAAAAGATCCCAGCAAAAACTCAATTCCGCAGTTCTGTGTTGATGCTGTTGTACATACACCCTACGGTTCTCATCCTGCTCAGTGTTATAATTACTACGACTATGATGCAGACTTCTTTAAGATGTATGATAGCGTAACCAAAACCGAAGAAGATTTCAAAGCCTTCTTGCAGGAGTGGGTATACGGCGTAAAAGATCATACCGAATATATTGATAAATTAGGTGCAAGCAGATTGGCAAACCTGAAGGTTGTTCAGGGATTCGGCTATGCAGCAAAGCTTGTTAAGGAGGAAAAATAAGATGGCAAATTACAAGAATTATACCAATAAAGAAATGCAGGCTATTACAATAGCAAAAACCATCAAAGACGGTCAGATTGTTATTGTAGGAACAGGTCTTCCTTTAATCGGAGCTTCTTTGGCAAAGCGGATTTTTGCACCGAATTGTAAGTTAATTGTAGAAAGCGGATTGATGGACTGTGCTCCGATTGAAGTACCGCGCAGTGTTGGAGATAACCGGCTTATGGCTCACTGCGGTGTGCAATGGCCGAATGTCCGCTTTATCGGTTTTGAAGCAAACGAATGGCTGAATAATAACGAGCGTATGATTGCCTTTATCGGCGGCGCTCAGATCGATCCTTATGGAAACGTGAACTCAACCTGTATCGGTGACTATCACAATCCTAAGACTCGCTTTACCGGTTCGGGCGGAGCAAACGGTATTGCAACCTATTCTAACACCGTCATTATGATGCAGCATGAAAAGCGCCGCTTTATTGACAAGATTGACTATATCACCAGCGCCGGATGGGGAGACGGCCCTGGCGGACGTGAAAAACTTGGGCTTCCCGGAAACAGAGGTCCGATTGCTGTTGTTACTGACCGCGGTATTCTCAAATTTGACGATAAAACCAAGCGGATGTATCTTGCCGGATATTACCCGACTTCTTCCCCGGAAGACGTGCTGGAAAATACCGGTTTTGATCTCGATGTGTCAAAGGCTGTATTGCTGGATGCTCCGAGTGAAGATGTCATCAAGATGATCCGCGAAGAGATCGATCCCGGTCAGGCATTTATCAAGGTTCCTGTTGAGGAATAAGTAGTTTGTCTGCTCAAAAATATAACGTATTTTTGGGCAGCTGATGGGTATTCCGTCAGCGGGTATACATGGAGAAACAAGAGTATCAAAAAAGGTATCGGTTTTTGTGCTGTTTTTGTTTCTATTGAGCTTTTTCGTAAAATGAGAAGAGCATTTCCTATAGAATTATACTTATGGGAGGTGCCGTAACCGGAGGATGAAAAATGGGCGATTATTCAATGCCGAACTATTTCCAAAATATGGAACAAGTTGGAAAAGCGTTGGCACATATCGATGAAGAAAACGAAAAACAAATAAAAGATATAGAAGATGAAATCGGTCGGCTTGTAGATGAGATTCACGACGCGGGAACCCCTGATGAAACGGTCAATGCAAAAGGGCAAATGACGGCATTGCAGCGGATTGCAGACCTTATTGACGAAGGTACATGGTGTCCGTTGAACAGCCTCTACAACCCGCAAGACTTTGAAACCGCAACCGGTATCGTGAAGGGATTAGGACGAATTAACGGCAAATGGGCTGTGATTGTTGCGTCCGACAATAAAAAAATCGTCGGTGCATGGGTACCTGGACAGGCTGATAACCTCATTCGGGCATCCGATACTGCAAAGTGTCTGCGTATTCCGCTGGTCTATGTGCTAAACTGCAGTGGTGTTAAGCTTGATGAGCAGGAAAAAGTTTATGCTAATCGGCGCGGCGGCGGTACGCCCTTCTATCGGAATGCGGAACTGCAGCAGCTCGGTGTGCCTGTTATTGTCGGTATTTATGGAACAAACCCGGCAGGCGGCGGTTATCACAGTATCAGTCCTACCATCCTTATTGCGCATGAAAAAGCAAATATGGCAGTCGGTGGTGCCGGTATTGTCGGCGGTATGAATCCTAAGGGATTTATCGATCAAGAGGGCGCTGAGCAAATTATAGAAGCCAGCAAAAAATCGAAGGGCGTTGATGTTCCCGGCACTGTATCTATCCACTACAATGAGACCGGTTTCTTCCGCGAAGTATACAGTGACGAAATCGGTGTATTGGATGGTATTAAAAAATACATGGATTGTCTGCCTGCTTATGATTTGGAATTTTTCCGCGTAGACGAACCGGCGGAACCGGCGCTTGATCCGAATGACCTCTATTCAATTTTACCGATGAACCAGAAGAAGATATACAATATTTACGATATCATCGGCCGCTTGGTAGATAATAGCGAGTTCAGTGAATACAAAAAAGGCTATGGACCGGAAATTGTAACCGGTATCGCCAAAGTCGATGGTCTTTTGGTTGGTATCGTTGCAAACTTCCAAGGTTTACTGCTTAAGTATCCTGAATACAAAGAGGGGGCAGTCGGTATCGGCGGTAAGCTCTATCGACAGGGACTGATGAAGATGAACGAGTTCGTAACGCTGTGTTCGCGTGATAAACTCCCGATTGTATGGCTGCAGGATACCACCGGTATTGATGTCGGTAATGATGCGGAAAAAGCTGAGCTGCTCGGCTTGGGACAGTCGCTCATCTATTCGATTCAAAACTCGAATATCCCGCAGATGGAAGTAACCTTGCGGAAAGGTACCGCTGCTGCTCACTATGTCTTGGGCGGACCTCAGGGCAATGACACAAATGCGTTCTCGCTTGGTACTGCTGCAACGGAAATCAACGTAATGAACGGTGAAACTGCTGCAACTGCTATGTACTCACGCCGTTTGGTTAAGGACAAAGATGCCGGAAAGGATTTAACGCCCACCATCGAAAAAATGAATAAACTGATCGATGAATATAAGGAAAAATCCGTTCCGCAGTATTGTGCAAAAACCGGTATGGTTGATGAAATCGTTAATCTCTATGATTTACGGGCATATATGATTGCCTTTGCAAATTCGGTATATCAGAATCCGAAAGCGATCTGTGCTTTCCATCAAATGCTTTTACCGCGTGCAATCAGAGAGTACAATACATTTGTTAAAAAATAAAACGATAAAAGCGGCACCGATAAACTGTTTTGAACGGTAAAATCGATACCGCTTCGTTTGAGAGCTGCTCAAAACGATAAAGCCATCTAGCTGTCGAAAGTATTTTGGGCAGTTCTTATATCCGTGCATAGCACACGCATTATAGAGATGAGATCTATTCGATAACTGCGTTTTCGAATAGGTCGGCGAGTTCTAAATCGTATAAATAGCACGATGCGTGAACGTCGCATTTCAAGATAGCCTGTTCAGAAAGGTCAGTTTCCGAATGGTTTTGTGGTACGGGGTGCGTGCATTATCTGGAGTTATCCTTTATGGAAAGAATTGTCTTAAAATTAGGAATGTTTGAAACACTCATGGTTGCTGTTCTTGCAATCTATGTCGGAGAGTTCTTACGCAATAAGATTCCGGTTCTTAAAAAATACTGTTTACCGGGTGCTGTCGTAGGCGGAACACTGTTCGCTCTTCTTTCGTTGTTGCTCTATTCTCTCAATATTTTTGAGCTCAATTTTGATTATAAAACAGTGAATCAGCTCTTCTATTGCTTGTTTTTTGCAGCGAGCGGGGCAGCTGCCAGTTTGGCTCTCCTGAAAAAAGGCGGTAAGTTGGTTATCATCTTTACTGTGTTAGCAGCCTTACTCGCAGCCTTGCAGAATGCTGCAGCTATTTCCGTCGGCAATCTTTTCAATATTAGTCCGCTTATTTCAATGATGACCGGCAGTATTCCGATGACGGGCGGTCATGGAAATGCAGCTTCGTTTGCACCTATTGCGGTAGAGGCAGGAGCAACTGCGGCTATGGAAGTTGCCATTGCAGCAGCAACCTTCGGTCTTATTTCCGGCTGTATTTTGGGCGGTCCCTTCGGTAACTTTATGGTAAAACGCTTTCACCTCGAAGATCCTAATCTGGACGGAAAAATGGAAGCTGCTGAGCTGAAAGCTGAAGGTTCCGGCGGAACTGCCGGGGTTCTTGTTGACAAGCATAATGTTTTGCAGGCTGTGTTTCTGCTGTGTATTGCGTGCGGAGTAGGGCAGGTTTTGTTTTTGAGTCTCAAAGCTGTCAAAATCAATTTCCCCATTCACGTGTGCTGTATGTTCGGAGGAATTGCTACGCGCCTGATTTTGGATCTCACATCCAAGCAGAATCCTGCAAAGCATGAGGTTCTGTATGAAGCGATCGATATTGTCGGCGAATTTTCGTTGGCACTGTTTGTTTCAATGTCGATTATTTCGATGAAGCTGTGGCAGCTCGCCGGCTTAGGTTTTGCTCTCGTTGTGTTGCTGTTAGTGCAGCTTGTATTAATCATTGTATTCTGCTACTTCCTTACATTCAATCTTTTGGGACGGAACTATGATGCAGCGGTGATGGCTGTGGGACATGTCGGTTTCGGGCTTGGAGCTGTACCGGTTTCAATGACAACAATGCAGACTGTATGCCGCAAGTACCGCTATTCAAAACTGGCATTCTTTGTAGTGCCGGTTATTGGAGGCTTTATCAGCAATATTACCAACGCCATTATCATCACAAAGTTTTTGGATTTGGCAAAGCACATGCTGGGACTCTAATGGAAGGCTTTAAAACTGAAGTTTTAGAGATGTCCTGAATGTAGTCAGCGTTTTGTATATCGTTATCAATGAGAGAGGTCTTGAATCGTTATGAGTAAATTTACTATGGGAGTGGATGTCGGGTCTACCGCTTCCAAGTGTGTTATCATTAAGGATGGAGAGGAAATTGTTGCAACATCGGTTGTACCGGTAGGAACAGGAACCAGCGGGCCTGCCCGGGTTATGAAAGGTGCCTTAGAACAAGTTGGCTTGACTTCTATTGATGAGCTCGATGGCGCTGTGGCAACCGGCTACGGGCGTAATTCGTTAAAGGAAGTGCCTGAACAGATGTCGGAGCTTTCTTGCCATGCAAAGGGAGCCTATTTCCTTTTTCCACGGGTACGTACTATTATTGATATAGGCGGGCAAGACTCAAAGGCTTTAAAGCTGAGCGATAACGGTATGCTTGAAAACTTCGTTATGAACGATAAATGTGCTGCAGGTACGGGGCGTTTTCTTGATGTTATTGCTAAGGTTTTAGAAATAGGTCTTGAAGACCTCGAAAAATTGGATGAACAGTCCACTAAAGAGCTGACAATCAGCTCAACCTGTACTGTCTTTGCTGAATCGGAGGTTATTTCTCAGTTGGCAAGCGGTGCAAAAATTCCCGATATTGTGAAGGGAATTCATACTGCAATAGCGAGCCGTGTCGGCAGTTTGGCTAAGCGGGTCGGTATTCAAGATGATGTAATAATGACCGGAGGAGTTGCTTTGAATAAAGGCATGGTTCGGGCATTGGAAAGAAATATAGGGTTTAAAATTCACACGAGTGAATATTGCCAGTTAAATGGCGCGATTGGAGCCGCTCTGTTTGCATATCAAAAATGCGTGCAGGCGGAAAAATAGTCAAGACGGGTACCGGTTAATGCAAGACCGCTACTTGCTGGATAAAAAGTTAAAAATCGATCCGGTTTTTAGCGATAGCCTAATGACATAGGAGGAAACAAATGGCTCAAAAAATGGAAAAGTTACCCAACAAAACGCCTCGGCCGATTGAAGGGCATAAGCCTGCTGCTGCTGTTTTACGCGATGTAGTAGATAAGGTCTATGCGAATGCGTGGGAAGCAAAGCGGCGCGGTGAATTGGTCGGATGGAGTTCTTCCAAATTTCCAATTGAATTAGCGAAAGCTTTTGATCTTAATGTTGTATATCCTGAAAATCATGCGGCATCAACAGCTGCAAAAAAAGACGGTTTACGGCTGTGCCAAGCGGCAGAAGATATGGGATATGATAATGATATTTGCGGCTATGCACGCATTAGTATTGCATATGCTGCCGGGGAGCCGACCGATTCACGCAGAATGCCGCAGCCGGACTTTTTGCTGTGCTGTAATAATATCTGCAATATGATGACAAAATGGTACGAAAATATTGCGCGTATTCATAATATTCCGCTTATTATGGTGGATATTCCGTTCTCCAACACGGTTGATGTACCGGAGGAAAAAGTCGACTACCTTATTGGACAGTTTGACTATGCTATCAAGCAACTGGAAGAATTAACCGGAAAGAAATTTGACGAGAAAAAATTTGAAGATGCTTGTGCGCGTGCAAACAGAACCGCTGCCGCTTGGCTGAAGTCCTGTTCCTTTATGTCGTATAAGCCCTCCCCCTTAAGCGGTTTTGACCTCTTTAACCACATGGCAGATATTGTTGCTGCCCGCTGTGAGGAAGATGCTGCTGTCGGCTTTGAATTATTGGCACAGGAATTTGAACAGTCGGTGAAAGAAAATACCTCTACATGGGAATATCCCGAAGAGCATCGTATCTTATTTGAAGGTATTCCATGCTGGCCGGCGCTCCGTCCCTTATTTGATCCCCTCAAAGACAGTGGTGTGAACGTTACAGCTGTTGTCTATGCTCCGGCATTCGGCTTCCGCTATTCAAATACTCGTGAAATGGCTGCTGCATACTGCAAAGCTCCGTGTTCTGTTTGTATTGAAACCGGTGTTGAATGGCGCGAAACTATGGCAAAAGAAAACGGTATTAGCGGCGCTTTGGTCAATTACAACCGCAGCTGTAAGCCGTGGAGCGGTGCTATGCCCGAAATTGAGCGGCGCTGGAAAGAAGACCTCGGTATTCCAGTTGTTCACTTCGACGGTGATCAGGCTGACGAGCGGAACTTCTCTACCGAACAGTACAAGACGAGGGTTCAGGGCTTGGTAGAAATTATGGATGAGCGCAAGCAGGAAAAGCAGGCAAAAGGCGAAGACATCTATACCAACTTTAAAAATACGAAAGAAACCGACTGGTCAAAACCGACGTTGGAGTAGGGGAGGCATACTATGGAAACGATTCAAGAATTATTAGGACAGTTTAAATATCTTGCAAACAATCCGCGGAAACAGCTGGATAAATACCTTGCTGCAGGGAAAAAAGCTGTGGGTATATTCCCGTACTATGCTCCGGAAGAAATTGTCTACGCCGCAGGTATGGTTCCCTTCGGTGTCTGGGGCGGACAGGGACCTATTGAACGGGCAAAGGAATACTTCCCGACTTTCTATTATTCGTTGGCGCTTCGCTGTTTGGAAATGGCATTGGACGGTACCCTCGATGGGTTGTCTGCGTCAATGGTGACTACGCTGGATGATACGCTGCGTCCGTTTTCTCAGAACTACAAGGTAAGCGCCGGACGGAAAATTCCGATGATCTTCCTCAATCACGGGCAGCACCGCAAGGAAGACTTCGGTAAGAAGTATAACGCACGTATTTTCACCAAGGCAAAAGAAGAGCTGGAGAAAATTTGCAGCGTTACCGTAACCGATGAGAACTTAAAAAAGGCATTCCAGGTATATAACGAAAACCGAAACGAAAAACGCCGGTTTATCAAGCTTGCTGCTGCTCATCCGCAGAGCATTAAAGCGTCAGACCGCTGCTATGTGCTGAAAAGCTCCTACTTTATGCTGAAAGATGAACACACGGAACTGCTCAAAAAGCTGAATGCACTCTTGGAAGCGCTTCCTGAAGAAAAATGGGACGGTGTCCGGGTGGTTACCAGCGGTGTTATTACCGATAACCCCGGCTTACTGGATATTTTGGATTCCTACAAAGTATGTGTTGTTGCCGATGATGTCGCTCATGAATCCCGCGCATTGAAGGTTGATATCGATCTTTCTATCGGCGATCCGATGTTGGCTCTTGCCGATCAATTTGCTCGTATGGATGAAGACCCGCTGCTCTATGATCCGGATTTGACCAAGCGTCCTGAGTATGTTGTTAAACTTGCAAAGGATAATAAGGCTGACGGATGTCTGCTCTTTATGCTCAACTTTGATGATACGGAGGAGATGGAATATCCGTCGTTGAAGCAGGCATTCAGCGCAGCAAAGATCCCGTTGATCAAAGTCGGCTATGATCAGCAAATGTCTGATTTTGGACAAGTAAAAACACAGCTTGAAACATTCAATGAGATTGTACAGCTTAATCGGATGTAAGGGGGAGTACTATGAGTGAAAATGTATGGGAAAATGATGATTTTATTTTTAAGGGTGCTGAATTAAAGGGGATGACACCTAAGGGCAAGGATAAGGTCAAAACTCAGGGACTGACAGATATGATTATTCCTGCAACGGCACCTGATGGAACTCCTATTACGCGGATTGGTGACAATGCCTTTTACCGCAGGGGCTTAACCTCAGTTGTTATTCCGGATACGGTAGAGAGCATCGGCTATGATGCATTCGGCGTTTGCAAATTGACCTCGGTAAAACTTCCAAGTGCGTTGAAAGATATTGAAGGCTTTGCTTTCTATCGGAATGGGCTGAAAGAAGTAACCTTCGGCGGAAAGGAAACAATGATTGAGCCGAGCGCCTTTGCATTAAATGCTTTGACGGAACTCAACCTTCCCGAAACCCTTGAGCTGATTGATACTTCATCCTTTTACAAGAATGAGCTGACATCAGTTAAGATTCCTGCATCGGTGAAGAAAATCAATATGTATGCATTTTTGAAGAACAATATCAAAGAGGTAGAAATTCCTGCTTCTGTTGAGTTCTTGCATGTGCATGCGTTTGAAGAGAACACCAAAGTAATTAAAAAATAACAAAGACAGGGGATGGCAAAACCTATCAAGTATTGTGTCATCCCCACTTCTTTGATCATTTTCACTATAAATTGCAAGAGGTATTGCCCCAAAAAGGAATTTTTATGATATCTTCTGATA
>NZ_JBQNBW010000027.1:0-33376 GCF_052169735.1 Treponema sp. | reverse complement strand
TAAACCTTTCATTTTATCAATCATTTTCCATATAAAATAATATTTTTATGCAAATCAACCGTAAATATCGGGCAAAAGCCGTATTTATCAATCAATCATTACATAAAAACAATTATACCACGGAAAAGAACAATCTGCAAGGAAAATCCTCTCTTCTTTGTCCAAACACTCATAAATTGAGACTTGAAAAAACATATTTCATATATTACAATGCGAGAATCAGTATGATTAATGAATGCCTGTTATTGTTTTCGCTAGCGAGAAATTTATAGGGAAGTTTTCGGAAAGTTTCTTTTTAGAGCTTCTATAAAGGAGTTGAATATGATGAATAATCTTGTGTATGCCGTATTAGCACTTGTTTTAGGAGGCAGTATTGCGGCATTACTGTATGCTTTTGCCAAAACGAAGTGGATTAACCGGCAGCCGGTAGAAAATGAGGATTTACGGCACATCAGCGGCTATATTGCAGATGGCGCAATGGCGTTCTTAAGCCGTGAATATAAAGCGCTATTGCCCTTTATTGGGGTGGTTGCGCTCTTTTTGGCTGTTGGAAATAAAGGCGCATTACGGCTTGAAGCGCTGTCCTTTGTATTAGGCGCTGCGGTTTCTCTTTTAGCCGGTTATATCGGTATGAAGGTAGCAACAGCAGCAAATGCCCGTACTGCACAGGCTGCAAAAAACGGCGGATTAACTCCAGCGCTTAAAGTTGCATTTTCCGGCGGCAGTGTTATGGGAATGAGCGTTGTCGGACTTGCGTTACTGGGCTTTTTTATTGTTATGCTAACCTCATCAATGATATACGGCACTACGCTCACTGTTTTTTATGAGATTAGCCTACCGCTGGGAACTGCATTTTCTCTTGGCGCGTCTTCGGTCGCTCTTTTTTCCCGTGTCGGCGGCGGTATTTTTACTAAGGCAGCGGATGTTGGAGCAGATCTTGTGGGAAAAGTTGAAGCAAATATTCCAGAAGACGATCCGAGAAACCCTGCAACCATTGCCGATAATGTCGGCGATAATGTCGGTGATGTTGCCGGTATGGGGGCAGACCTTTTTGAGTCATTTGTCGGTTCGCTCATCGGTGCGATGATTCTTGGATTAACAGTGAGCGCCTCTGACGGTCTGAAACTAAAGCTGATGGTATTGCCGCTGCTCATTGCTGTTTTAGGCATTGCAGCCTCGCTCATTGGAACTGTCTTTGTACGGGCAAAACCGGGCAGCGATCCGCAAAAAGCCTTAAACGCAGGAACTTTCGGCGCTGCAATTCTGGCAACTATTTTCCTGTTCATTGTATTGCAGTTCTTTATCGGCGGGGAAACCTTTAACGGAAGCGCCGGTATGTATCATATCTTCGGTTCAACCGTTACGGGGCTTGCGTCGGGTGTTTTAATCGGGTTGTTAACCGAATACTATACCGGTACGGGAAAAAAGCCGGTTGTGTCTATTATGAATTCCTGCGATACCGGCGCTGCAACTACTATTATTACCGGTCTTGGTGTCGGTATGAGGAGTGCATTCCCAACCATCGTGCTTATCGGTGCGGCAATTTGGGGAAGCTATAGCTTAGCCGGTTTATACGGTGTCGGTATTGCTGCGGTCGGTATGCTGGTTACGCTTGGTATTCAGCTTGCTGTTGATGCTTATGGTCCGATTGCAGACAACGCAGGCGGACTTGCTCAGATGGCTCAGTTCCCCGGTGAAGTCCGGGAAATTACCGATAGCCTGGATGCCGTTGGTAATACAACTGCTGCAATCGGTAAGGGTTTTGCGATCGGCTCTGCAGCATTGACCGCGATTATCCTCTTTACTTCTTTCAAAGAGCACACCGGTGTTTCCGTTGTTGATATTACCAATATTCCGGTCTTGACGGGAATCCTCTTGGGAGTTGCTATTCCGTTCCTTTTCTCTGCAATGGCAATGTCTGCTGTCGGTAAGGCAGCCTATAAGATGATAGAAGAAGTCCGCAGTCAGTTTAGAAGTAAACCCGGTATTCTCAACAATACTGAAAAGCCTGACTATAAGCGCTGTGTGGATATTAGTACGCAAGCTGCTATCCGGGAGATGGTTCTTCCCGGGCTTGTTGCCATTATTACACCGATTGTAGTCGGATTCTTCGGCGGTCCCGCAATGCTCATCGGTCTTTTAACCGGTGTTACCGGATCGGGCGTTGTGCTCGCTATCTTTATGGCAAACTCAGGCGGCGCCTGGGATAATGCAAAGAAGATGATTGAATCCGGAAGCGGTGCCGGTAAAGGCTCCGAAGCCCATAAGGCTGCCGTTGTCGGTGATACTGTCGGCGATCCTTTTAAAGATACTGCCGGTCCTTCTATCAACATTCTGATTAAACTTATGTCAATGGTATCGCTCGTTATTGCACCGATGCTGCGGACATTCTGGGGCATGTAAAACCCTGTAAATAAGCGGGGTAGACTGTAGAAAAGACAACTACCCTGCTTTGCTTTTCGTGTTTCTGCTAGGTAGATAACAACTATCCGGCAAGGGCTAACCTAAACCGGCGTTTAATCTTCTGTGAGTACAGAGATTCCGTCTGCTGTGTTTGAAGCCTTATGCTGGCGCTGACTGTATTCCTGCAATGCATGATAAAAAGAGCGCATGACCGGGCAATACTGCTTATCTTCGCATGCAATATGCGAGAGAATCCAGTCGCGGAGATAGTCTGCAAAATCAAAACCGAGCGTCAACGTCATTTCGTCAAAACCTATCAGCACTTGCGTGATTGTTTGTATAAATTCCTTATGCCGTTGTTTGTGCGCTTCATATCCGGCAAATTGACACGCTTTCATCAGTTTTTCTTCATCCGCAAAATGTGTTTGTGCATAGTTCACCGCTTGTCTCAGCACATCGCCTACCGTTACCAGCCATTCATCTTTGCTTCGTTTTTGGCGGTTCATCAGAGCCTCATGCAGCTCATTACACATGGAGACTAACTGGCGGTGCTGACTGTCGATGAGAGGAATACCCAGTTCCAGTTTTTTATTCCATCGTACCCAATCAGTGTTGACCTCTTCCGTATATTCTATGTCTGCCTGCATACTGTTTCATCCTTTTTCAGGGCAGGTCTGATAATATTTTCTAATACAGTTGTCCTGATTTTTCCTTTTTATAATTAGTAATCATTATTAGCATAGACTGATATGGATAGAATGTCAAATGAAAATTGAAATTTGAAAAGACAGGACAATCGCCTTCAACTTGTTTTTTGTGCCGAATAGCGGTATTCTGTTACTGTTCTGTCGTTAAAACAGTATTTCAATACAGCAGCGAACTGTTTATGTTAAATCCCGAATCAAAATAACTTTTGCAGGTGTCATTATTATGAAAGAACAATATCTCCTCGATACAACAACCGTAAAAACATATCTTACCCAAAAACTGAGCTTGTTTCATGCTGATGAGCCGTTGATTGCAGAAGAAATAGGGGATGGGAATATCAACTATGTGTTCCGAGTCCGTTCAAAAGTAAGCGGTAAGAGCATTATTGTAAAACAGGCTGATCGGCTGCTCCGCTCATCGGGACGGCCGCTCGACCTGACCCGCAGCAAGCGGGAGGCGGAAGCCCTGCGTATTTATGCCGCTTGTACTCCGCAGTTTATTCCGCAGGTCTATCACTACGATGAATCAATGAGCGCTATCTGTATGGAAGATATTGCGTACTGCGGCAATACGCGGAAGGAGCTCATGGCGGGTACATTGCTGCCGGATCAGTTTGCGGAGAATGCAGCTGCTTTTTTAGCTCATGCGGTTTTTCCCACCAGTGATCTCTTCATACAGCCGGAAGAAAAAAAAGCACGGGTAAAGGCATTCATCAATCCTGAACTCTGTGCAATTTCCGAAACACTGGTTTTTTCGGAACCATACTGCAATGGGAAAAACCGCAACCGTGTTACCTCCGGGAACGAAGCCTTTGTCAGTAAGATGCTGTATAGCGATGACGTACTCAAAGCTGAGGTTGCCGCGCTGCGGGAAACGTTTATGAATAAGGCGGAAGCGCTTATTCATGGAGACCTTCATACCGGTTCGCTTTTTATCAGAATAGATGCGGGGAGGGAAGCAAGCGGCAGCAGCAGTATGAAAATAATCGATCCTGAATTTGCGTTTTACGGACCGATCGGCTATGACCTCGGCAATCTTATTGCGAACCTCTACTTTGCGTGGATATATACTGTTTTTAGCGGTACACAAGGGGTGGAGGCTCACCTTACCGACCACAAAAGCGGAAGAATAGCTGCCGCTATCGGCGTGTTGCCGCAGCTTTTTACTGCAAAGGCTTTGGAACAATGCCGTACAGCGCCCCTCAGCGACCCTCTTTACAACGAACGCTATATACGGAAACGGCTGGCGGAGATAGTTGCCGAGGCTTACGGCTATGCCGGTACGGAAATGATCCGCCGCACGGTCGGCGACACCAAAGTTGCTGAACTGGATGCAATGGGTACCGATACTCGGCGTATTACCGCAGAACGTATACTCATTAATACTGCCCGGCTGTTGATTAAGCGGAGACGGCAAGCAGGTATTGGAACCCGCACGGCGGCGTACTTTCGGTCATCGTTAAAAACGCTGCCGGATGGCGCGGTTTTTGAGCATTAACCATCCGCACGAATAAACGAAATGTGTAGCTAAAAAAAGACTTGCAAGCGTGATAATGCGGAATCCTTGGCATTTATTCTTTAATTTATTGCTTTTTTTCAGTATATAAATTTATAATAAAGCTATGGATTCTTATTCAAAAACAGGTTCTTTTTTTAAAAAAAGACAGGAAAACAAGTGGCTTTTAGTATTTGAAAGTCTCCTTACCGGTCTTATTACCGGACTGCTCATTACGGTATTTCGTCTATCAATTACTCAGGTAAAAAATGGGTGTGCCGCATTATATCCGCTTATCAAAAATACGGGCTTTATTGGGGGCTGCCTTGCGCTTATCGTTCTGGCGTTAGTGGGGCTCTTTATCGGCTTTATTATTACCAAGCACCCGATGATTAAGGGCGGCGGCGTTGCACAGATTGAGGGTGTTTTTATGCAGAAGCTGCAATTTTCACCAATGCTGGAACTGCCGTTGAAGTTTATTGGCGGGGTTCTTGGTATTGGGCTAGGGCTTTCGATGGGGAGGGAGGGGCCTTCCGTGCAGCTTGGTGCCTATGTTGGTGATGCGGCTGAACGGATAGGAGAACGGTCTTTTACGGAGCGGGTATGCTTAATTACTGCCGGTGCCGCAGCAGGGCTTTCTGCAACATTCAATGCACCGTTTGCGGCAATCGTTTTTGCTTTAGAAGATTTACATAAGCATTTAAGCCCGCTCCTTTTAGCATGCGTAATGGCAGGTTCTTTTGCCGGTGATTTTACCGCAAGCGCTTTCTTAGGTTCAGGGCCTATTTTCCGGTTTTTTCCGACTGTAACGTATCCGCTTTCGCAATTTGCATGGCTTGTTGGACTTGGGATGTTTGTAGCGCTGGTTGGACACGGCTTTAAGCAATCAATATATTCCTTTCAACGTTTGTATACGTTACTGCATATTCCCCAGATACTGCGTCCCGTTATTCCTTTTGTTCTTTCACTGCCGATCGGCTTATGGTATACCTATGCATCAGGCGGCGGAAGCGGACTTATAAAGGCGCTGACTGAAAACTCTTTTCCTCTTACAAGCTTGTTGATGATACTCGTTGTTAAACTGCTATTCACCGGTATTTCTGCAGGATCAGGAGCAATCGGCGGTATTTTTGTCCCGCTGCTCGCGTGCGGTGCGGCAGGAGGGGCTGTATATGCAAAGGTGTTGGTGCATCTCGGTTTTTTACAGCCGGATCAAATGACAAATATGATCCTTTTCGGCATGGGGGCATGCTTTACTACTGTGATTAAAGCTCCGATGACGGCAATCGTTATTGTATTGGAAACAAGCGGAGCGCTTCCACAGCTAAGCGGTTTAGTGCTTACGTGTTTAACTGCATACCTTACGGCAAGTTTTATCGGTTCGCAAGCGCACGATCATATTCTACTGGAGCAGATTCTCGAATCGGAACACTATATATCTGCTCAAACGGAACACGGTAAAAAGAGCGGCCCTCAGCTCTATGAGCTACCAATTGGATTAGAAGCTCCAGCAGCCTTAAAGAAAATATGTGAAATCGATTGGCCGAATAAGTGCCGTATTGTCGGTATCATCCATGGCGAAAAAGAGGCTATTCCTGACGGAACTACGGTGCTTTATCCGGGAGATAAACTGATTATTGTTGCGGAAGATGATGATACCGGTCGGCTTTTGGGAAAAATTACCGCCCTAACAACATAGCTATAGTTTCGGGCATTACTAAAAAACGATTCACAATTCGCTTGAGCGGATATGGTAAATCATTTCCTTACAGAACAAGCCGATAGGTTTGATGTTGTGAGCGGTTTCCTGTAAGCTAAAATCGAAGGTATAACTTCGGCTGCTAAATAGAGCAGCCTCGTTAACCGATGAGTTTGCCTTGCGGCAAACCTCACGGATTGTGTGTGCGCTATCGCGCACGAATTGAACAACTTCCAAAGTTGATACTTTGTTCAGTTGTTCAATTTTAAGGAACACACCTTATTCCGCAAACCGTAAAGGATACTCTGCATGTACCGCCGCAGAGAATGATCCGCTTCTATCCTGCATCAGCCGGTAAAATTGTACCGAACCGAACAACTCCGCTGTTGCATCGTCTTTTTCGTTACCTGTACCCGCTGCAGGCTGCGCTTGCAGTGTACGGAGTGATATAATTGCGAATCCTCCATAGGACTGACCGCGGGGACGCAGCGGACTCCCCGGATTGATAGCCGTTACAGAACCGAAGTTTTCGATGTTCTGTATATGGGTATGCCCATACACTGCGATGGTGCAGCCTTGGTGTTCAGCAGCCATACACAATTTACGGCTATCAAGCTCAACATGATAGAGATGCCCATGCGTCAATAATATCCGCTGTCCGGCAATCAGTTTTTGCTGATACATCGGCAATCCAAAAGGCTTTGGCTCTTCGGTATTGTGTAAAACAGGCGGATATCTTTCACTATCGCAGTTGCCTTGTGCCATAAGAATAACCGGCGGTATAGTCAGCGCTCCGGCAGCAGCCTCCCGTACCAGAGAAAGTATATCCGCGGCGCCGTCTCCTGCAAATAAACACGCATCGCAAGAACTCCCTGCTGCGGTAAAAATCCAGCGTACAGCATCAACAGCGCCGTGTGTGTCGGAAAGCAGCAATAGAGATGCAGAATCTGCTGTCTGCAGCCGGTTAAAGCCCCCCGCATCTGCTGCTATGACACCGTTTGCACAGCGGGTAAACTTATTCACGGGCGGCTCCTTGCGGTGTTCCGTCCGTTTTTTCCGTGGTTCCATCAGCTGCTGGCTGCGATAAAATCACATAATTATACGAACAGATATTAAGTTCTGGATCTTTATACGGTTGAAGTACATAGTGCGTCCCTCCCCACGCCGGTATGCCGCGGTCTTTCAGGAGAGCCGTTGCAGTAGCAGTCGCCCGCATAAACCGTGGAAGCGGTTCCTGATCCGGCAGCTCCTCAAGCTGCTCTGCTGCAGTTACCGCGCAGAGTACCAGTGTTTGTACCTCCTGCGCCGGAATATTCACCGCTCTATCAGCGTTAGTAAATGAATCAGGCAATTCAAAATCAGCAACAATATCACTGTAGGCTTCAAGCGGCAGGATTTCTTCGACAGGCAACAGGGAAAAAATATGCTGTGCCGGATTTCTTTCTTTAATCGTACGGAGTGTCCGTGCTCCTCCCTCCGGTATTTCCAGAGAAATCAGTACGTCCGCAGGCTCTGCGGCTAAACGTTCAGCAATGATCGAAAGACGAGGATGTTTTGTCTTTGCCGTCATATCACTATAACTGATAATATTCAGCTGTGCTTTCAAACTTTCAGGCGTATACACTTCAGAAAGGTAGGTGAAAATATCTGAGTATCGGGAAAAATCCTTTCCTAGAACAAACAGGATGCTGCAGCTCAGGTCTTTTTTTTGTGTTCCATCTTTTTTATGTAAATCTGTATCCGTTTTTGGGGTACAAGAAGTACAAAATATCAGCATAATAAAGAAGAATGACACGGTAAAAATCCTCAATCCAATGGAATACAGCCGGCGGCTCACATTGATACGTGATATATACCGAAGCGGCATCGGCTGATGTACATCTTCATACACAGAAAACTTTCTGCAATGTATCAGGGGTATAGCACAAGAAGTTATTATCTTATATATATCCATTATCATCTCCTCTATTTACTTATCAGTAGAGTTTTAGCGCTTAGTTTGAGGCTGCTATTCCTTTGAGGAAATTACGCAAAACAAAGGCAACAACCATAGTTCCGAGGATCATAATGAGGGAGAGGGCATTGATAACCGGAGAAATGCCGTAGCGAACCATCGAAAACACGTAGAGCGGCAGGGTTGTAGACCCTGGACCTGAAACAAAAAAGGTGATGACAAAGTCTTCGAGCGATAAGGTGACAGACATAAAAAAGCCCGATAGAATAGCCGGAAAAAGAGCTGGAATAACAACTTTGAACAAGGTTTGCCGCTCTGTTGCACCAAGATCGCGGGCTGCCTCTACGATAGAAAAATCGAACTCATCCAACCGGGCGAGTATGAGTAAAAATGCAAAGGGTAAACAGAATGTAATGTGCGCAATAATAATAGAAACAAAACCGAGCGGTATGTTAATTGCCGAAAAGAAAATCACCATCGACATACCGATAACGACTTCCGGCAGAACCATCGGTAAAATACTCACCGCCTGCACATAGCCCCTGCCGCGGAACCGGTACCACTGAACTCCCAGTCCTGCAAAGGTTCCAATGACAACAGAAAAAAAGGCGGAAATAACAGCGATTACTATGCTATTTCTAAATGAATGCCAAAGTTTTTCGGACTCCAAGAAAAGTTCAGCATACCATTTGAGCGAAAAGCCCGACCAGACAATGGCTTTCCCTTCGTTAAAAGAAAACACAGCGATAATACCGAGCGGCAGAAATAAAAACACCAACACGAATATGAGTACCGTCGAAGAGAACCAGGCACTATTGACATTCTTATACGCGCGCCGCGCATGCCGGGCTGGTTCTGCCTCCCGTTTACCTTTACCGAATTTTTGAACGATCCATTGATACGGACTTTTTATAGCAGACCGCCGATATGGAACCGGCAATGCCTGCTGTGGTATACCTTCTTGTATATCGGGCATCATTACTCCTTATATGTGTAGCCGGACGAATAGTGCAATAATTGCCGAAATGCGTTACGGCTCAATACCAACTATGACTAATGGTACTGCAGGGACACCTCTGCCTTGGCGTACAACATTATATAATTCTCCTTCGTAGTATGAAACACCGGAACTCATCTCAGACTGCAAGGATTTCATCGGTAATATCTCTATGCCTACATCAATTTTATCCCCAACATAAAATGCTAGATGCTTGACAAATAAATCATACGCAACAAATGAGTACTTACCAAACTGAACTTCAACAGCGACACGGTCTTTGACAAAATCAGTTTGATTGTAACTAAAAATAGCTGTTTTACCCTGCTCTTCAATTACTTTTTTTTGAGCATCCGGCTGCATGGACATCGTTTTCCTAATCAACTTTTCATCTTTGGTAACCCAATAGCTTACTCTGCTTTCATCCCATTCAAGTTCATACAATTTTTCTTTGAATACAGCATTTAAAGCGATAGGGCTATACAATAGTTTTCCTTCTTTTGTTTTTTCTTTTGATATTTTTGTTTTATATTTGGCTGCATCAATAGCATGTATTACCTGTTCTATTTCCTTCCATAACTCCGCTTTATGCACCAATAAAAACTCAAAACCGTTTAGGTGAGAATATTTTTCTGCTATTTTCATTTTGCAACCTTATAATCTTTATTAAAGAGCTCTTGTTGAACTTCAAGTGCATCCGGAATATTTTTATATGGAACATCAGGTCGGTAAATGGGTTTGTGCATTGGGCGTGCTTTTAACTCGCCATTTAAAGCTTGAATGGTTCTCTCCACTGCTATGTCATAATACTCCTTTACTATTTCACATCCTATACCTATTCTATTATGCTTTGCAGCGGTGGCTGTTGTTGTTCCGGCTCCAAGGAACGGATCGAAGACACGGTCGTGCTCATTAGTCATTGATAAAATGAGGCGTTCAACTAATTCTATCGGAAACTGACAGGGGTGAATAGTTTTTTCTACATGATTATTTTTGACATTAGGAATCTCCCATACATCACTGGGATTTTTCCCCAGAGGATTGCATGACAACTCGCCTTTCTTTTCTCCCTTAAAATATTTTTTATTCGGGTATTTTTGAGGCACCCGTATAGCATCTAAATTAAATGTATAGTTATCTGTTTTTGTAAACCATAAAATACTTTCGTATCTACCTGAAAAACGTTTTGAAGCATGTAATCCATGTCCAAAATACCAAATAATACGATTACGCAATCTAAGATTATGATGGGCAAAAATAGGATAGAGCAAAATATCCAGTGGTATAATAGCTCCTTTATCTACGAAATTTCCTACTTGCCAGCAGATGCTTCCGTCATCTTGGAGGATACGGATGCATTCATTAATGATAGATTCTTGCATACTATAATAGTCTTGTAACGTCTGTTTCTTTTCATATTGTTTACCAATATTATAAGGCGGAGAAGTGATAATTAGTTTCATGCTTTTATCAGGAACTGTTTTTATAAAGTCGTAGCATGAGCCGTTATAAATAACCGGTACGTTGGCATCCGTATAACTTGATGCAATTACTCTGTTATTTTTCAATGAATACATGCGCTAATTATAATCCGTCCTTTCTATTTTGTATATGTATGATCTTAAACCTACTGCTTTCTCGTCCGCTTTTCCTGCTTGGTTCCGGCATACATCATCCAGATAACCCCAACCGTGCTGACTGCGGTAATAAACAGCGAAAATGCAGATGCAAGCGGCCAGTTGCGTATCTTTGTTACTTGATCGACAATTAAATTACCTATCATATAGGAGTCCTTTCCGCCGACAAGAAGCGGAACCGTGTAAGAACCGAACACTGGGATAAAGGTAAAGACAACCGCCGTTAGGATCCCAGCACGGATATTCGGCAGCATTACTTTAAAGATAGCCTGCGTTTTGGTAGCGCCAAGATCGCGCGCAGCTTCCAGCAAGGAGAAGTCAAATTTGTCGATGGCGGAAAAAATCGGGAAAATAGCGTAGGGGATGAACATATATACCAGCACTAGGATAACTGCCTGCTGATTATACAAAAACGTAATGCTATTCGTGATAAGATTCAGCTTCTTTAAAAGCCCATTCAAAAAACCTTGATTGCCGAGGATGGCAATCCATGCATTAATCCTGATAAGAGAGTTAGTCCAAAAGGGAATAATCATCAAAAAGAGCAAAAAGAGCTGATGTCTACTGCGTGCAATAGCATACCCTGCAGGCAGTGCGAGCAGGATGCAAATGAGGGTTACTGCAATACTGACACAGAGTGTCCTAATAAACAGCAACCCATAGCTCAGCGTAAAAAGCCGTGTATATGCACTGAGGCTGGGTTTCCAGACAATACCGCCGTATAAACCTTTTTGCAAAAAGCTATAAACTACAATGATCAACAGAGGAAGCACGAAAAATATGGTAAACCATGCCGCCATAGGGAAGGTATAAAAGAATGCGTACCTGCGCTGTAAATGTTTTTGAGCCATATAGTTACGTTAAATCCTCAACGATATAGCCGTCATTTGCCGCCCACGAAACATAGACCTCGTCCTTCCATTCAATTTCAGGACCGTCTTCCAAGTAATTTTGATGCTGTTTAAAGACCTGTATCACCATTCCGCATTCCAGCTTGACAAAAAACTTAGACTGAAAGCCTGAATAAACCGGCTCTTCAACGATGCCTCGGAACACATTTAATTCCTTTTTCAAAGAAGACGGCTTTTCCAGCGAAATGCGGATTTTTTCCGGACGTACCGTAAAGCATACCGGCTGCCCTGCCTTGGTTTGATCATAGTCGGTGATCTTCACCGATGTTCCCAAGCTGGGTGTGTCAAGCGTAACCATAAAGCCGTCCGTATGCGGCTCGCAAGCAACCACGGTTGCATCAAAGAGATTTGTTTCACCGATAAACTTTGCAACAAAGGCTGTAGCCGGCTGCTCGTAAATTTCATAAGGACTGCCGATTTGCAGCACCTTCCCCTGGTTCATAACGGCAATGCGGTCTGAAACGGAAAGCGCTTCGCTTTGGTCATGGGTAACAAAGATGAATGTGATACCGATTTGGTCATGCAGCTTATCAAGTTCGATGAGGAGATTTGCCCGAAGTTTAGCATCCAATGCTGAAAGCGGCTCATCAAGCAGCAGTACCCGCGGTTCATTAATAAGCGCGCGGGCGATTGCAACCCGCTGCTTTTGCCCTCCGGAGAGCTGGGACGGTTTTTTATAGATATGTCCGTCAAGCTGTACTAAATGCAGATATTCCTTGACCCGCCGGTCTATCTCATCCTGCGGGCACTTGCGGAGACGGAGCGGAAAAGCGATATTTTCGTATACCGATAGGTGCGGAAAAAGCGCATACGTTTGGAATACCGTATTGGACTGGCGTTTATGCGCCTCTATACCGATAATATTCTGACCGTCAAAGGTGATAACACCTGAATCGGGCTGCTCGAAGCCTGCAATGATACGCAACAGTGTCGTTTTTCCGCACCCCGATGGTCCTAATAATGAAAAGAACTCACCGCGCTGAATATGGATAACGGCATTATCCAGCGCATGAAAATCCCCAAAAGATTTTGAAACATTTTCTATTGAAATCTCGCACCCTTTCACAGACGCATCGTGCCCCCTTTCCGATTATTCCAAACAAATAGACCTGTTCGATAACTGGGCGCCACTAACAAACTGAGAGTTTTAGAGGTTTCCAACGGTATTGCCGAACAGTTTTAATCTAAGGAGCCCCCTAAAAAAGGATGTTTTTAGAGAATCCTCTTAGAAAAACACCTCGCATAGAACCAGAAAATCCGGCTTGCAGGCAAGCATTTTTCCGTTTCATATTTGAGTAAATAATCGTTTATGTCAATATGTTTTTAAAGACAGTCTGCCTATTATGCTAGATTTTTTACCTTATTATGGTATGATAAGTCTATGGAGCATGTTTATTCAATACAAGAGATAACCGGCATTATAAAAACGCTTTTTGAGGAACATTTTACCTCTCTCCACATTGCTGGGGAAATTTCTAACTGCCGCCCTTCAAGTACTGGGCACCTCTACTTTACCTTAAAAGATGAAAAAGCTGCATTGCAAGCAGTGATGTTTAAAAGCCGCGCATGGACACTTGGCTTTGAACCTCAAGACGGCTGTAAAGTGATTGTTTCCGGCTCCTTGTCAGTATATGAACAACGGGGCTCATATCAGATTATTGTTGAAACCATGGAACTCGCCGGAGAAGGCGCTATCCTGCGGATGCTGGAGGAGCGGAAACGAAAATTGGCACAGGAAGGGCTTTTTGCTCAGGAACGGAAGCGCCCGCTGCCTTTTTTTCCGCTCCGTATTGCCGTCATTACCAGCCCGACCGGGGCAGCCTTGCGCGACATTATTACTGTGCTGTCGCGCAGAAACAGCGCGGTAAGTATTACCGTGCTGCCCGCTCCCGTACAGGGAGCGGAGGCTGCCCCGGTGCTCGTACGCCAGCTGGAAACCGCTAACCGGTACAAGCTTGGGGATGTAATCATTATCGGGCGCGGCGGCGGTTCGTTGGAAGATTTGCTGCCTTTTTCCGAAGAAGCTGTTGTCCGTGCGGTTGCTGCATCGGATATACCGGTGATCAGCGCCGTCGGGCATGAAATTGACTGGGCGCTTACCGACTTTGCTGCTGATGTCCGCGCTCCGACTCCATCCGCCGCTGCTGAGCTTGCCGTGCCCGTCCTTGACGATATTACCGATACCATTGCAGCAGCACAAAGCCATCTTCTTCATTATATGAGCGCCCGTATACAGCAAGTACGGCTTATGACGAAAACCTTTACCCCCGACACCCTCGAAATGCAGTTCCGCCGGATTGAGCAGCCGCTGCTTATGCGACTTGACGATGCAAAAGAGCACTTACTCCATAATATGCAGACACGGCTCACTGATGCTAAACACCGGCTTGCACTGCTTAGCCAAAGTATTGAGAGTGCGAATCCCCAAAGTATTCTTGAGAGGGGGTATGCCATTGTGTATGACCGGCAGACAGGTACGGTACTCCGCCATGCGCAGGATGTATCAGCGGGCAGTAAACTCCGCATCAAGGTAGCTGACGGAGAAATATATGCAGAAGCGGAAGCGTCTATATGATTCGGATTGCTGCACGATATTTTGCATGCTTGGCGGTAACCTGCACACCATACGTCCGAATAAAGCGTTTATGACGAGAGCTAACCGAATCACGATTTCAGCGGTTAGTTACCGGAATTCGATGGTAAAAATATACAGATGACGTATGCACTACTGCGCATCAATGCAACGGTTTCCGAAGTTCATATTAAACCTGTTCAAAAATGGAAGTCTCCGAGCAGGGTTTAATACCAATCCCCGCAAATGAGCTGATACGCAGCAGAGCCGGGTAGCGGTATAGACGGCAATTCATCGCGGCTAAACCATGCGGCTTCTGAAAGCTCGTTCTTTTGTACCCTAATTTCGCCTGAAACGTATTCCGCACGGAATGCCAACATCAGCTGGTTAGGATACGGCCAGCCCTGACTTCCCCGATAGCGGATATCCGTAATGGTAAGTCCTACTTCTTCACGTACCTCACGGATGACCGCGTCTTCGGCAGACTCTCCGGCTTCGATAAAGCCCGCAATACAGGTGTATATATTGGTAGTATGTTGAAGGTGCCGTGCTAACAAAATTTTATCGCCTTTACTAATCAGCACAATAATACATGGAGCAATAACCGGAAAGAATATACGCCTGCACTGCGGACATTCCTGCGCAGTTTCGGTGCGGCTTAAAAAAAGCGGCGCTCCGCATGACGCACAAAAGCAATTGGTATGAAGCCAGTTCAATAAGAGTGCAGCCCTTGCTGTAACAGCAGCATATTCAACGGAACCGCTCACAAATAAACTTCGGTATGGAATGGATATTAAACCTTCGGGTACTGCAGCTTCCGGGGCTAATAATGCCGCAAATGTCTGATACACATCTTCACTGTATCTAACAAGGATATTCTGTGAGTCATAAGAGCTGAGTATTTTTGTTACTGTAGCGCCGGTCGGCAGAGAGCCGTTATCATAAACAAAAATATTCTTTTTTTGAATTAAAATTCCGAATGAAAATTGAGAACCGTCTATACAAGTTAAAAGAGGCATATCACCAGTATAGCGTTTTATTATACCTTGTGTCTATTTGCAAATATGCAAGATATCCGTGTTGCTGCATTGCCAACAGCAGAGCTGCTATGTTTGTATAGAATCTTGGGCATCTTCTAAAAAACTGATTCGCAGTCTGCTTGAGCGGATATGATAAACCATTTCCTTACAGAACAAGCCGATAGGCTTGAAGTTTTCAGAGGTTCCCACTTATCTATCACTTGTCCGAAAGCGTAAAAATGAGTATCATACTACCCATGAAAATTGTAGATGATTGTTTGGTTACGCTTGAGTATACCTTAAAGGATGATGATCAAAATATTTTAGATTCATCAGAACAAATGGGACCATTGGATTATGTTCATGGGTATCGGCAACTTATTCCCGGACTGGAAAAGGCTCTAGCAGGGCGTGAGGTAGGTGAATCTTTCTCTCTGACAGTACCGCCGCAGCAGGGTTATGGTGAAATTGATCCGCGTGCTGTTTTTGAGGCAAGCCGTTCTCAGTTTCCGCCTGAAGCCCAACTGGAAGTAGGTATGGAGTTTGAAACAAGCGGACACCATGTTGTAATCACAGAAATCGACGGTGATATTATCCGGCTGGATGCAAACCACCCGCTTGCCGGTAAAAATCTTCACTTTGATATAAAAATAACCGGTGTGCGGGATGCAACTCCGGAAGAGCTTGAAGAAGTACAACAGGTATTTGCCGGTTGCAGCTGCGGTTCCGATCAGGGCGGCTGCGGCGGGTGTTCAGGCTGTCATTAACCTATGCAAAAAAAACAAGATGCACTGGTGCCGGTTTTCGGTGCTCTGTGTTTTTTCCTTTCAGCAGTGGAGTTTGTCATTCCAAAGCCGCTGCCCTTTCTGCGGATAGGACTTGCCAATGTGCCGCTCATACTTGCGTTGGACATTGTTTCTTTTCCTGCTTTTTTGTTACTGGCAGTGATTAAGATTCTTGGGCAAGCCTTCATTAGCGGAACGCTCTTTTCGTATCTTCTCTTTTTCTCGGCAGCGGGGACATTAGGCGCTGCATTTACAATGTATGCCCTGCATAGAATCCCTCGAAAGGTGTTATCGCTTGCCGGAGTCAGCATGAGCGGGGCATTTATCTCAAATAGTATTCAGCTTTTTATCGGGCGGTATTTTATATTCGGTGAAGGAATATGGTATATGATGCCGCCGTTCCTCTGCATCGGTACGATTACGTCTTTAATGCTTGGTTTTTTTTGCGAAAGTTTCGCAGCTGAGTCTGAATGGTATGCACAGGTGAGGCAAACAGACCTGCCGTTTTCTATTGATATACCGGAAGAATCCAAACAGGCGGATTATCCGTGGTTCCGCTTAATCAGCGGCTTTATACTCATCATTGCGCTGTTTTTCGTACCGGGGCTTCCGGCGAAAGCGGTCATTCTTGCTGCCGGATGGCTGCTGTGCATTGCCGAAAAGCAAAAAATTCACTGGCTTGTATGTGTTCTTTCTACTATCGGTATTGTAATATGCCATAGCTTTATCCCGATGGGGAAAGAATTGTTTGTTCTCGGTGCTTTTCCGGTTACCAGCGGAGCCATTTTGAATGGGCTTGAAAAAGCGGTTTTTTTGCAAGCGATGATTGCCGTTTCACGCTGGACATTGCAGGTTCGGCTGCATTTCCCCGGTGAGTTAGGGATGCTGCTGGATGAATCGCTGTATGTATTCAACCAGCTGTTGACGTATAAAGACCGCATCAGACCTCGTCAGCTTATCACCAGTATTGATGAACTTCTGCTGAGTTTGCCCTTCATTGTACAGATGCAGAAAGAAAGCTAAACATTCTTTCTTTGTTCAGGGATTCAGCAAGATGCGCAGTTTAACAGGATTATGATCTGCATACCGAAACGATTCGTCGAGTGTTTTTACCGATTGTACTGTGATATTGGGTGAAAGGATGAAACCGTCAATAACATAATACGGCCAGTTTTTGCGGATTGCATCATCGATGAGCGCCGGTGTATATGAAGCATTGGTCAGTCTGCAAGAGGGGGTATCTCCGTCTACTGCAAATTGCCAGCCTTCCGGCAGTATATCGGGTTCTATAATGCCGGGTGTCCACAGATCACTATTGAGCGGATACCGTTCCTTCATACCGGGTAATGTTTGATTAAAATCCCCGCCTGCAATAACATAATTTCCGGCATCATATTCTGCACGGATAAAATTAAGTAATGCTTGTGTTTGTGCAATCTTCCCCGCGCCATCATCATAAGCTTCCAAATGAAGGTTGACCGTAACCAGCTGCTTTCCGGACATGAGCGGAAACCTGCTAACCAGCATACAACGCTTTAGGTTTACGGTTCTAACCGGCCATGTGAAGGGTACGGGCAGTGCAATGCGGACTGACTCGGTAGGAACAAAACGGGTAAAGGTTCCGAGTCCGCTTGCTACCTTTCCAAGCGGAGGAATAGGATAGGGTACAAAAAACGCTTTGTAATTGTAGGTGTATGCAAAAGGAAGCTCTAAGGCGCTGCTAATAGCTTCGGGTTGGTTAATGTAATATGAACGATGCGACTTCTGATCTACTTCTTGCAGCAAATAAATATGAACGGGATTTTGTTTGAGGGTTTGAATAATCCCTTTGAGGTTTTCTTCTACCGCTTCCTTATGCGGCGGGCGTACCATACTGCCGCCATCCATAAAAAAACTCTGCGGAGCGCCGAGTCCACAGTAGCCGATATTCCAGCTAAGGATGTCAAGAGGCTGTGCCGGGTCTAATGCTCCGCTCTGATACATTCCCTCATCTACATTTTTCAGCGCGGGTTCTTGCGGCTGAGGACGGTATTCCGTTATGGTAATAACAATGAGCAGCCCCCCGAATAATACGGCAGCGGTTGCAGCAACACCGCAGACAATTTTTAAGACTCTAAGGCATAGTAAAAAAACAGTACATTTCATCTTTTCATCATATCGCTTTTTTTGAGATTTCTCAATATTTTCATTGCCTATTATTCGTGCAGAGAGTTAATGCTCACATACCGCGCCGTAATAAAGGGTATTAAAGCCGACTGCAGCCACCTCGTCAAAAATATGCATCCTTGTACAATAAATAATGGTTTACCCTACACCTTCCACGCCGCTGCGGTTTCCCGCATACCGACAAAGCGTGCATAAATACCGTCTTGCTGCACCAGTTCGGAATGGGTGCCGTGCTGGACAATACTGCCCTTATCCATGACGAATATTTGATCGGCATTTTTGATAGTTGAAAGCCGGTGTGCGATGATGATTGCGGTTTTGTTTTTCAGCAATTCATCGAGGGCGCTCATCAGCTTTTCTTCATTTTCGGGATCGACACTGGAAGTCGCTTCGTCGAGGATGACAATGGAACTCGGCTTGAGCATTGCCCGCGCGATGGAAATACGCTGGCGTTCCCCGCCCGAAAGATTGCTGCCGCCTTCCTGCAACACCGTGTCGTAGCCGTCGGGTAATGCCGTAATAAAGTCATGGCACTGCGCGGCTTTTGCAGCGGCGATAACTTCTTCGTCGGTTGCATCCGGTTTTCCGAATTTGATGTTGTTCTTTATTGTGTCTTCAAACAAGTACACATCTTGGAATACAAATGTAAAGTTCGATAAAAACGCATCGTAGGCAAAGTCTTTTATATTGGTATCGCCGAGTTTTATTTCCCCTGAATCGACATCCCAAAAGCGGGCAATCAGCTGACACAAACTGGTCTTTCCCGAACCGGAATAACCGACCAAGGCTGTTACGCTGTTTTTCGGAATACACATATCCACATTGCGGAAAAGTTTTTCTTCTGGCTGTTCCTTTCCGCCGTAGCCGAAGGTAATATTTTTAACGGTGATATCGTCATTCCCCTGCGGCAGAAGCGAACCTTCCGGTAAGGCTTGAATATTTTTAACCGTAAACAGCGTATCCAAATTCTGCACCGCAACACCTCGCATCCGCTGCATGGTACCGGCTATTTCAAATCCGCCGAATACCACAAAGCTCGCAACAATCAGCATCAGCGTTTTTTCAACATCGATCACCCCAGCTGAATACCGATATAAGGCGCTCACAATAATTGCGGTTGTCCCCAGTTTAAGCAGGAGTGAAAAAACCAGCAATGAAGGCATCAGTGTTTTTTCTACCGCAAAGAAACCGGTTTTGCTTTTTTTAATACTCTCCGTTACATTTTTTATCGCTTCGCTTGTTCTGCCGAACGCCTTGACCACGCCGATTCCCTGCACATATTCCAGAACATCGGTATGCAGTTGCAGCTTCAGCTCCGTCAGTTTTGTCGTTACTGCATCGGTCTTTTTTTGAAACACAGAGTTGAACAGGATTGCAGTAACAAGGGTGATAAAAATGATACAGCCGGTTGTCATGTCATACGGGAAAACAAACAGCGCCATAATCACCGTTTGAATGCTGCCTGCAAACATCATTTCGAGAATCATCATATCGATTGTTTCAACATCGGTGATCACCGTTGTCAACGCTCCCGAAATATCACCGAGTCTGCTTTCGGAAAAATATCCCATGTGTACGTTTTTCAGTTTATCTCCGATGACAAGCCGGTTTTCCGCCCCCATCGTATACGAGGCGATATTTTTATTGCG
Organism: Treponema sp.; assembly: GCF_052169735.1. Classification (GTDB taxonomy): domain Bacteria; phylum Spirochaetota; class Spirochaetia; order Treponematales; family Treponemataceae; genus Treponema. Next base: position 13,382 of record NZ_JBQNBW010000027.1, on the reverse strand, counting down.
GTCGGAAATATAGCCGAAGATGATTTTCCCCGTAATGCCGGTGAGCATAATACAGAACACCGTGATAATATTGCTCTGTGTAACCGGCTGTGATTGAAACACCGCACGGCTCAACGTTAGCAAAAAATACCCAAGCCCGCCGAGGGTAAAACCTTCGAATATGCTTTTGAGCATATCGCAAATAAACATCGTTGTTATACGCTTTGATTGCTTCCCCGCAACCGCGTAAATCTTCTTCACTAAATCAAACATAGTTTTACCATTCCTTTATAAAACGTTTAAAACTTTACAACACATAATCCGTATACCGAGAACGGTAGGAGCTTCTTATCCGAATACCGCTTTTCGGAGAAAGGTATTTGGGAACCTCTAAAAACTTCAGTTTTTTAGAGGTTTTCCTTAGATGTAGTTGCGATGTTTTTTGATAAGTCATAAAAATGTAAAGACTTATCAAAAAAACTCGTCGGGCATCTCTAAAAATCTAACCAAGTTTTTAGAGATGCCCATTTATCTGATTTTGATAGCCTGCTCCAAAACTTTCAAGCACCGCGAGAATATCACTATCGATGCCGATTTGTATTTGTTTCTTTTCTACAGCCGATGGAGCGTAATGCTCCGGATGAGCCGGTTTGAATTGCCGCAACTGTTCATCTGTAAATTCAGGAATATCGTCATCATACACGATAGGCTGTCTTTTAATCGCTTCTATTCTTTCAGCCGTTAATTTTTTTGATGAAGTCATAATACACCTCCTGCAATTTTTTTTCTGCTTGCCGTGCAGATATGATACGAGTTCTTCCATCCCGTTCAGTATGATATACTACCATTCCTTTATAAAACGTTTTTGCAGCTTGGTACATTCGTAGCCGCAGTGTTCGTAAAACGCATGGGCTTCCGTACGGTGCTCGCCGGAGTTAAGGCGGATAAAGCGGTACTTTCGTGCACGAGCTTCAGCCTCCACCGCTTGCAGCAGCTGTTTTCCGATACCTTTGTGCTGATACTCGGCTAACAGCGCAAGTCCCAAAATATTGAACCCCGGTTCTTTGTACAAAAGCTCATAGGCTTCGGCATGAATAAAACCGACGACAGTATGCGTTTCATCATCTTCGTATACTCGTATAAAATGCCGGGTATCTTTTAAGAGCTTGGCTATTTGCCCTTCCGTTACCGCTTCCGTCGTTTTATACCCGAGCGAAAATTCGCTTATATCCCGAATAGCCTTTGCGTCTGTTAATTGTATATTTCGCAGCATCATTCCTCCCAACATATCAAGGATATTACCATTCATACGGTTCTATCCTTCGGCAGTCCTGTACAGCTTCCATCATTTTCTTACTATCGCTTTCATCAATCGTGCCGAAAAAACGGTCAACATCATACATATTCTTCCTCCTTCATGTATGTATGACATACCATTTCCGCACAGCTTGATTATTGTTGAGTATGGCAAGAGCCGCGTCCGCTTCTTCAATTCTTCCTTCATATAATGATTTATTGCCCTCGGCGATAAACTCATCCTTGTGCTTTTCTACCGCACTTTTTGCTTGCTGCCAATAGGCGGTTTCCTGTGCAGTATACTCATACGCTGCATACGGTATTTGTAAAGCAGTCAGCGCAACATCGATACGGGTGCGGTTTGATGCAATCAGTTCCGAAAGCGATTCGTCAAATGCGTATTCCGATGCGGTGATGATAATCGTTGCGTTTTTTTTACACAAATTAAGCATATCCCGCATAACCTTTTGCATATCTGCCGCAAGAAATAATGAATCAATTGCAATGATAAGGTCAAAGGTTTCGCTGATAGTTGTCAGCTCATCAATATCAAGAGCCGCGAACCGCAGTTTTCCGTTACCGGTATGCTCATTACATATTGCGATTGCGCGGTCGGCAAAATCTATTCCCAGTCCAGTGCACTCCCGCTCGGCAGTAATAGAGCGCAGCAAATCGCCGGTACCGCATCCTATATCAAGAACGTTGGAATACTGCAGCCCTGCAATTTCAGTATACAACCGCTGCAGCTGTTCCCGTTCCATCATATTCGCCATAACAATACTGCTGCCGTACAGTTCGGTGCATACAGCCCGATTTGCCTTACTCCGATATGCTGTAGGCAAAAACTCATTAAAATCATTGATTATTTCATCTTTTGTCATACGGCTACCTATGACCTCCTCTCATTTAATTCGTAATGGATAATTATGCTCGTAATCCGCTTTAATTACCAATTACCCATTAATTGTCTGTACAGCTTTCATCATTTTATTACTATCGCTTTCATCAATCGTGCCGAAAAAACGATCAATAGGAGAAACATCTTCATGCATGTTCTTTTTGTTCATAAAAACTTGAGATAATCGGGCAAGAAGTGCTACACATTGCTCGTATGACAAATTATCTATCTCCGTAAGCATCGAATTAAAAGCAACATCAGACTATTAGCCTCCATCATCTCATTTAATTGGTAATGAGGCGACTTATTATCTTAATTATCCGTTAGGTAATCGCTTCAACATCTTTTCTTGTAAGACCTGTCGCTCGTACAATATTTTCAACGGATAAACCGAGTTTTAGTAAATTTTTTGCCGTTTCAAGTTTTGTTTGGTAAGCGCCATCAGCGAATCCTTGCTGTATTCCAATCATCAGACTTTCTTTTCTCTGTACTGCAATATCCGTATCATAGTCATATTCTGCTACTAAGATATTTCTTACCTCCTTTTTTGAAAATATACGGCGCATCTACTGCGTCGTACGGCCAAAAAGCGTCCTCAACGTATTAAAATACGCCTGCGGTACTTTTTTGCCTAACTCCTTGTATCTACGCCGTCTATTTCCAAAAGGCTTTTCAGCACCGCCATGGATGGCGGTGATTCTACGCAGCAGCGATGTTTTTGTGTGAGCAAAAACTCGTAAGCAAATACTGTACAAGGAGGTACAGTATTTGCGCTGGCATATTTTCATTTATGGTAGACTGATGTTCTGCAAGAACAATAATCCTATTATCGACAAGGCATGAAACATCATTGATTATGTTCATGTACATGACGTTATCAAGCCTTATATTTTCTACAGGACATGAGAGTTGTAAGTTTGTATTATGCAACGCATTATATAGCGATAAGAAGTTTTCTTTTGCCTTTTCATCTTCACTGAATAGGTCAACAAAAACCGAATCCTTATATTTCCTATTTACCGTACTCATAGTTGTTTCCTCTCTCATAAGCGGTATCATAGCATAGATGATAGAATTTTAAAAGCTATAGGTACTGAACCGTCAAGCCGATAAAAGCTTCACATTATCCATTACCGCATTACCCATTGTCCCTACTGCTGATATGCGACTGCCACATTTTTTGATAGAGCGGCGAACGTTGTAAAAGCTCCTGATGGGTTCCCTCAGCGGCGATTTTACCTTTATCCAGCACGATGATGTTATCGGCATTGACGATGGTGGAAAGCCGGTGCGCAATCATAATGACGGTTTTATTCTTTACGAGGTTGTCGATGGACTGCTGGATAACGGCTTCGTTTTCCGGGTCGGAATACGCGGTTGCCTCATCGAGTACGACAATGGGACTGTCCTTGAGCAGTGCGCGGGCAATGGTGAGCCGCTGGCGTTCGCCGCCTGAAAACTTGCTGCCTGCGTTTCCCGCATTGGTGTCATATCCGTTAGGCAGGCTTTGGATAAAGTCATGGATGCTTGCTTTTTTACACGCGGCTTCGATTTCCGCATCGGTTGCATCTTCTTTTGCCATCTTGAGGTTTTCCCGAATAGTCTTATTGAACAAAAAGTTTTCCTGCGACACGTAGGTAACCAGCTGCATATTCCGCTCTAAGCTCATACTCCCGATGTCAGCGCCGCCGATGGTGATATGCCCGCTGTCGATATTCCAAAAGCCTGCCAGCAGTTTTGCGATGGTAGACTTACCGCTGCCGGAAGAGCCGACAATCGCGGTCAGCTCGCCTTCTTTGGCGGTAAAGTTCAATCCGTCGAATACCTTTGTGCTGTCTTTGGCAGCTGCACTGTTTACCGCGCTGCCTGCCGCACCATCCTTACTAGCAGCACCGTTTACTGCACTGCCTGCCGCAGTATCCTTGGCAGCGGTACCGGCTGTTTCGCACAGCGCTCCGCCGTAGCCGAACACGACATTTTCAAAACGCACATCATACCCGTGCGGTGCAGGGGCGGTGTCTTGCCGAACCAGCTCCGGTAAATCGAGTACCGACTGTATCTCACCGAACACAACACGCACATTCGCCATTGTGTCCATGTACGCCATTGCTTTAAGGAGCGGTTTATATGACGCATAAGAAAGCAGCACACACATGATCAGCACCGGCGTGGTAATGCCGCCGGTCATAAACAGATACAAGCCGACCGGCAGTACGACAAGGAGCGTGGATGGCAGTACTTCCATCGCAGCGGTCATCGCAAAACACACGCTCAAATACCAGTCGAGCATTGAGTCCCGGTTATCCTCCACCGCTTTTTGGAATTTATCATACGACGATGCCGATTTGTTAAATGCCTTGATTACTTTTATCCCTTGAATATATTCGACCGCGGCGGCATTCATTTTTTTCGATGCTTCGATGTACCGTTTCGATTTTGCTTCATAGTCTTTCATCATCAGCATCGAAAAGAGCATACCGAGCGGCAGCGTTACGAGGTTTGCAAGAGCGATCTTCCAGTTCAGTATAAAAATGATAACGACAATCACAATCGGAATGATAACGTTGGCAAGCACTTCGGGAATAACATGCGCAATCGGCTTTTCCATTTTATCCACTGTTTCTACCACAAACTGCGACCACTTGCCGCTGCTTTTTTCTTCTATCGTACCCATCGAAAGGCGGCTTAATTTTTCCACTACCCGCTTCCGTGTATCTTCAATAATGCTGAATGCCAGATTATGCGAACCAATGGTAGATACCGAATGTCCGATAATCGCCCCGGCAAAGCCTGCAAAAATAAGTCCTGCATACGGTAAGAAAATGCGGTAATCTGTTGCACCGTTTATCAGCTGTGTAACAATAGATGCGACAGCAAAGTAGGGCACAATGCTGCACGCAACACCGATAATTGCGACAACCACCGAAAAGATGATTGCGCCAATGTGCTTTTTTAAAATATCCATATATACTCCTCTCCATAAAAAGTCAAGAAGAAAGTATCAACTTTCGATTGACTTTTTACGCACGTTCGCAACGAAGTGAGAACGTGCAGATGATATACAAGTTTGCGCTTGAGCAAACTTGAGTAAATAAAAGCCGTGCCATTTGTACGGCTTTTATTTTACACTCCATAAAAAATCTAACCCGAGTTGTTAAAAGATGCCTCCTATCTCCTGATAGATCAAGATCACTGCTGTAGTTTGCTTCCCTCCATTACAGGAAGCCCTAACACCGCTTTCCATCCCGCCTCAAAAAAAGCGGCGAGCGTATGAGCATATTTTAATGCGGTTTCTTTTGGATAATTATGCAACACAAGTTCGGCAAGGGACGCGTAATGCGCATGCACAAGGATATGCCATTCATCATCTTCTAAATCCCGAAAAGGAATACCCCGCCGCTTTAATTCCGCAAGAAACTTTTTGGTTTCCCGCATTTCGGCACGTACCACCATATCCTGAAAATCTGCGTATTTTGTACCGGCTGAACACATCAGCAAAAGCTGAAATATTTCAAAATGTGCGTAGATATACTCGATCATGCTGCATAAGGTTTCTTCTTCATGCTTCCACAGCTGTAAAAGATCATCGTTTTTTACTAATGCGAACTGCTCCGCTGCGGCATCGTTATACATTTGAGAAATAGTTTGAAAAACCGGGTCTACTATGGCACCGAAGAGCGCTTCCTTATCCGTAAAATGATTATAGAATGCGCCGTTGGTTACATGAGCTTCCTTGCAAATTTCCCGAATGCTTGCCCGTTCAAAGCCGAACGCTAAAAACTGCTCTTTTGCACATTGCAGCAGATTTTCGTGTGTTTGCTGAAAATTCCTTGGTATACAATCACCCTCCAACAGAATCTATTGACCGGTACAGGATACTATACCGATAGCGATCTTTTTTGCTATAATATTACAACGTAATATTACACTGTAATTAAAACTATAGAGCAATCAGAAGAAAAATGCAAGCATAGTGAAGATATCAAGTGTAATTAAGATAAGCGGCGTACTACCGTATAAGGTAAAACTGAACTCAGTGTTCCTGATTCAAGGCATCAGCATAGAGCCCTGGAAATACGGATGCTGGTGCGTGTAGAGAAAGCGTAAGGCGGTAACATGATGTGGGCGGTTTTTGCGTTTTTATCTGCTGGTTTTGCAGCACTCACTTCTATTCTGGCAAAAGTCGGGATTGAAGGGGTAAACTCAAATCTGGCAACAGCGGTAAGAACGGTTGTGGTATTAGCCATGGCGTGGGGTATGGTTTTTATTACCAATACGCAGGATGGAATTATGGGCATCAGCAAGAGGAGCTGGATATTTCTGATTCTTTCCGGCTTGGCAACAGGTGCTTCATGGCTGTGTTATTACAAGGCATTGCAAATCGGCGAAGCATCCAAAGTTGTGCCTATCGATAAGTTAAGCGTGGTCATTACATTGATTTTAGCAGTGATTTTTCTGTATGAAAATATGAATGCGAAATCGATACTTGGTTCGCTGCTGATTACGGCAGGCACCCTTTGTATGGTGCTGTAAAGATGGTACACTGTTTGCATATCAAGATTACAGGAACATAATCCATGCGTATTTTATCATCAATCCTCAATCATCACTGTGTGAGGCGATTAAAAACACCCTGATGTGTGTCTCCGAAGCAACCATCAGGTATATTGACTTAAAATGCCTTTGTCATAAAATACCGGTATGAAACATATCTATACGAAAGTGCTGCCTTTTATGGCGGCGCTGATTGTTATTTCCTGCGGAAGCTGCGCAAGTAAAGACGAAATCAAACCGCTTACCGAAGGAGGTTCTATGAAGTTGACAAGCACGGCTTTTGCCGACGGCGAAAAAATGCCCCAAGAATTTGCAAAACTCGGAGCGAATCACATTCCTCCGCTCGAAATCGACGGTGTACCGGAGGGTACAAAAAGCCTTGCGATTATCGTGCACGATCCGGATGCGCCCCGCCCGGGAGGATTTTATCATTGGACGCTGTGGAACATTCCGCCGCAAACAACGTCGATCGGAGAAGGTAATGTGCCATCGGATGCTGTCGAAGGTGAAACGAGCTGGGGTATGAGCGGCTACAACGGACCGCAACCGCCATTCGGTACGCACCGCTATATTTTTTATCTCTATGCGCTTGATATGAATCTGAGTCTTCCGGCGGGCAGCAGCGTAAAAGAGCTTAAGGTCGCGATTAAGGGGCATGCAATCGAAGCGGCTTCACTTACGGGTATGTTCGGTGCTAAGGATAACCCCTGACCAAAGCAGTGAAAAATTATCCGTATATTATAATGATCTAAACTCATCATTCACCGAGGAGGTGTGGAGAAATGAATTTATTTTTGTGCTCACACTTTTCAAAAGTAGGCACTCTTCTTAAAGATCACATCGTGGGGAAAAAAGTTGCTTTCATTCCCACTGCATCGATACACGAAGGGTACACAGGCTATGTAGGGTCTGCCCGTACATTATTCAAAAAATTAGGAGCTGAGCTAACTGAAATTGAGATTTCAACTGCAAACGCTTCCGATATTACGCAGGTGTTTGACACAGCGGATATTATTTATTTTACCGGCGGTAATGCATTTTTCCTTATTGATCAATTGAGAAAAACCGGTACGGATACGTTGCTAAAGCAACAGCTGGAAAAAGGGAAATTATTTATTGGAGAATCAGCAGGTGCTATTGTATGTGCTCCGGAGCTTTCTTATATTGAAAAAATGGATCCTATTCCGGAAGATTATTCTCAGAGTGATTATGCCGGATTAGGACTCATCAATTTTTATGTGCTGCCACACTATCTTACTGCACCATTCAAAAAAGTTACCGCAGACATTATGCAATCATTCTCAAATATCGAACTATGCGCTATCAATAATGCACAAGCTCTTAGTGTTAAAGACGGAGTACGGAAGCTGGTGAGTGTAGCGAAAGAGTAAGGAGGATTCTAAATTAAACAATTTATTTTATGGGGGTGAGTCATGACAAAAGATGTTTTTTTACAAAGATTACAACAAAAATTAGATATTTTTGAAAAGGCAATTTCTAACAATGAAAAAGAATGGATCATAAAAGGATTTATTGATATATATAAAAATATTTATACAATTTCGATTGATACAAAAATAATATCAAAAGTTCTTGAATTACTTTTATTTCCTCTACTGCAACAATTTGCAACGGAAAATGATTTAGATGTTGAGTTAAGTCCTCAGCAGAATTTTTATCCTGATTTGACCTTTATTGATAGAAAAAATCAGCAATTATTTGCGCTTGATATAAAAACAACTTATAGAGTTGATGAAGAGAAAGTTAATGGCATGACTTTGGGTGCATTTACCGGTTATTTTAGAAATCGGGATAGTTGTAAAAATATTGCTTTCCCCTATTGTCAGTATGCAGGTCATTTTGTATTAGGTATAATCTACTCTCAATCAAATAAGCTCGTTGATGAGAGAAAAGTTTATACATTAAATGATTTAAATGATATTCCATCTGTAATACATGATTTCAAGTTTTTTGCTCAACCAAAGTATAAAATTGCAACAGCACGACCAGGAAGCGGAAATACTAAAAATATTGGCTCTATTATTAATATTCAAGCGTTAATAGATGGAAATGGTCCTTTCTCCATATTGGGTGAAGAAATCTTTGATGATTATTGGATGTATTATTTAACAAATGATATGGCAAAGTCTTTGGAACTTGACCGCCCTTATACCAACTTGAAAGAATATCAACAGTATAAAGCTAAGGGGTTAGATATTCTTGAACAACATAGGGCAGAAATTGAAAAGCAGGCTGAGGAGGAATAATGAAAATTATTATCCCTCCCATAAAAAGCCAAGGAATAAAAACAAAGCTAGTTCCTTCTATTATGAGTGCGGTACCTTCTTTTTCCGGTAGATGGATTGAGCCTTTTTTAGGAACAGGGGTTGTCGCTTTTAATTCAGAAGCACAAAAAGCTTTGTTATCAGATATAAATCCGCATATTATTTCTTTTTATCAAAAACTGCATGCAAGGGAAATTACACCTCAACATATTAGAGAATATTTATATTGTGAGGGAGAGAAATTAAAAGAAGCAGCCGGAGATGGCTCTATATATTACAAAACTGTAAGGAATAGATTTAATACAACATATAATGTGTTAGATTTTTTGTTTTTATCAAGGACTGGATTTAATGGAATGATTCGATTTAATAAAAATGGACAATGGAATATACCGTTCTGTAAGAAACAGCAACGATTCTCTAAAAGTTATATAACAAAGATAGTGCATCAAGCTGAAAATTGTTTGAGTAGAATGACCGATGATTGGGTTTTCAAAAATAAGGATTTTCGAGAAATACTTGTCGGAGCCAATAACTCCGACTTTATTTATTGTGATCCTCCGTATGCAGGGCGTTATACTGATTATTATTCAGGTTGGTCGGAAGAAGATGAACATGATTTATTTGAGTTGTTGAAAGCTACAAAAGCAAAATTTATACTTTCATCATGGCATCATAATGATTTTAGATACAATGACAATATAAAGAAGTATGAAGAGAATTTTCACGTAATTACGCAAGAACATTTTTATCATGCCGGTGCAAAGGAAAAAAATAGAAAGCCTATTGTTGAAGCATTGGTTATGAATTATACTCCTGTATATACCGAAAAGAAAGAACTGCAAGGATATTTGTTTCCGGACTAATCAAGGTGTTTTGATGCAAAATACAAGTATGGAATTTGATGAGATGAACGCTGCCCCTATTATCAAACACATTGCGGTGCGCAGCGTAATATCAAAATCAAATTTACCCGTAGCGGATTATTCCGTTAATCCATACACCGGATGTACACATGCATGCAAATATTGTTATGCGTCTTTTATGAAGCGCTTTACCGGACATACCGAACCGTGGGGAACGTTCTTGGATATTAAAGATTGGCCGGAGATAAAGCATCCTGAAAAATATGCAGGGAAAGAATTATTCTTCGGTTCCGTTACCGATCCGTATAATCCGGAAGAGGCAGTCTATGAGCGCACCCGCTCTTTGCTTTTACAGTTGAAAGGATGCGCGGCAAAAATCAGTATTGCAACAAAAAGCGATTTAGTACTGCGCGATCTGGATATCATTCGGAGATTTCCCAATGCCCGCGTTTCATGGTCAATTAACACACTTGATAACCGCTTTCAACAAGATATGGATAAAGCCGTTTCAATTGACCGACGACTTACCGCAATGGAAACTTTTTACCGAGCGGGGGTACGTACCACGTGTTTTATCTCTCCGATATTCCCCGGTATTACCGATGTTGAAGCGATTATCAACCGGGTACAAAATCAGTGTCATTTAATCTGGCTTGAAAATCTCAATTTACGCGGCAGCTATAAACCGGTGATCATGGACTACATAGAAACGAACTACCCTGATTTGTTGCCGCTCTATCAAAGCATATACGTTGACGGAGACCGCAGTTATTGGAAACAGCTTGATGCGAAACTGCAAGCCTTTACTGCGGACATTGGACTTGACTATGTAACGAACGATGACAGTATGAACCGTTCCTTTGATGCACCGCCTGTTGTTGTCAATTTTTTCTATCATGAACAAATCAAAAAATCGGCGCGGGGCAAGCCTGCTGTTTTATAAGCCAAGGGAAAAGTGCAGCAGCAGCTTCCGAAAGAGTTAGACTTATAAAACGTGATAAGAATATGTTATAATATTATAAGCAGATTGACTGAAATAAATTTGAATTTGTAACTGAACTTTTTTGTATTTTGAGAAGGGAGAATATTGATTTATGCTTTCAATATTAGGTGCAGTATTATTTGGAGTTATAGCAATTATGACAGCTCTTGTTGCTTGCGGTTTGCCTTTGGGCGAATTTACAATGGGAGGACAACATAAAATCTTACCTAAGAAATTGAGAGTTGCGGCAGTCATTTCGGTGGCTATCCAAATTTTTGCAATGATAATTATTTTGCAAGCCGGAGGTTTTATTTCCTTGTGGTTGTCTTTTAAGGTTACTAAATATATTTGTTTTTTCTTTGCCGCTTACCTATCTTTGAATACTATTATGAACATGATTTCAAAAAGTAGGAAAGAAAAATATGTTATGACTCCGCTTTCACTTATTGTTGGAATATGCTTTTGGATAACGGCATTTCAGATGTAGTATATAAAATGAGGATAATCTACTGCCCTGCGTGATTGTGCCTTTATTTTTCTATTGCCTTAAACAGTGCTTGATACTCCCTTGCATTTTCCGCCAAACAGACACACCAGAATTGTACATTCACTTCCGGATCAGACAAAGGAATAACGACTTTATTATCAGGGATTGTATTATTGGTATTCGTAATATTCGTTATGAATGAAGGCAACTCGCTTGCATACACAATTTCGCGGAGTGCGGAAAGCTCGCTTTGTTCCAAAAACACTGCGTCAGGAATTTTTTGTTTACACACCGAATACCAAAAACCGATGTTATTGTGAATCAGCAGTTTTTCTCCGGCTAGGTCTTGCAGTTGCAGCTTTTTTCGTTTTGCAAGCTGATGTGAGACCGGCAAAAGTACGGAAAGCTTTTCTCGAATAAACGATTTACACAGATACTGGGGCATTCCATCAGACTTTTTTGCTTCAAGCGGATGGAGCAGTATAATCAGATTGTATGTTCCGTCATCAAGTCCGCGAATAAGCGCTTCCTCTGTTTCCTGTAAAGCACTCTGTATTGTTTTACCGGTATGCGCTTATTCTAAAATGTACCCTGTGCGGAGTGCTGTTATTGGTCGGGTGTTACTATCATTAACAGGATGTGCAACAACAAATCGCAACAATCTTGTGATTGCAAAGCAGGGGATGTTTTCCTCAGGTGGAATCGTGGTGCGTTCAACAGGAGTATTCAACCCTGAAAATCAATGGGAGGCAAGCGGATCTGGACAAACAACACATGCGGATCATGCAAATGTATTGTATCAAATTCCGGCGGTGGAAACAGAACTTCCGATGGTGTTCTTACACGGTTATGGACAGTCCCGTATGGGTTGGATGACAACACCGGACGGGCGTGAAGGCTGGAGCAATCTTTTTTTGAAAAAAGGACACAGTATTTTTTTAATTGATGAACCGCGCCGGGGTGAAGCGGGACAGAGTTCGGTTGGCGGAACCATCAGCACAAAGACATTGGATCAGAGGTGGTACACACAGTTTAGAATCGGTCGATGGGAAAACGGACGCTCTGTAGTCAATACAGGGTCTCAATTTCCGAACGATGATGCATCGGTGGATCAGTTTTTCCGGCAGATGACACCCGATACCGGTATGAAATCGGATATAGGGGCTGACTTTGATAACGAAATGGTTGCAAAAGCAGTAGCTGCAACGATTGACAGGGTCTTTGCAATGACAGGTAAAAAATCAATTTTAGTAACACATTCCCAAGGTGGCGGACCGGGATGGACGGCAGCAAAATACACCGATCATATTGCTGCAATTGCCGCTGTTGAACCGGGTGGAGCACCAGGAACAGACAGCGAAGATTTTAAAGCAGTGCTTTCTAAAAAAATACCGGTAGCATTCTATTTCGGCGACTATATTGATAACGGTGATTCCAAGATTCAAGCGACCGGAATGTGGCAGATGATGCGTAGGATGTGCTATTCATTTGCGGAAAGCTATCGAGCACAAGGCGGAGACGCAACGGTTATCGACCTTCCGAAAGTAGGTATCACCGGTAATAGTCACTTTCTGTTCCAAGAATTGAATAACAAAGAAATTGCAGATCATGTTGAAACATGGTTGAAAACAAGGAGTGTTAAATAAAAGCCGTACAAATAGCACGGCTTTTATTTAATCTGAGTTTGCTCAAACGCAAACTTGTATATCATCTGCACGTTCTCACTTTGTTGAGAATATGCGTAAAAAGTCAATTGAAGGTTGATAGTTTCTTCTTGACTTTTTATCGGAGATTATAATGATGAAAAGATTTGGGATAGTGCTATTCGGTTTTGCACTTTGTACGGCAGTTTTTGCACAAGGTACTTCAAAGACACTCGTTGCATATTTTTCATTTCCGATTACCGGCGGTAAAGAGGCGTTGGATGCAACCTCCGGCGCAAGCGTAGTACTCAACTCAAACGGTATGGGCAATGCCGAGTTTATTCGTGCGGAGACCTGCTATAAAAAGTCAATAGGTTAAAGCAGAGAATGTA
>NZ_JBQNBW010000026.1:0-33552 GCF_052169735.1 Treponema sp. | reverse complement strand
TTATCGCGCTGGCCTGTCACGCCGGAGATCGCGGGTTCGAGCCCCGTCGCTCCCGAAGAAGCTCACCGCACATGTGGTGAGCTTTTATTTTTTATCATATCGAAATAAATCATATAATAACGGGCAGTAGCGCAGGGGTAGCGCGCTTGGTTCGGGACCAAGAAGTCGGGGGTTCAAATCCCCCCTGCCCGATAGTTTATTCCTTGCTGTATATAGACTTATCAAACTATTGCTTTTGCTTGATTTTTAACAGGTCAGGTAAAGATCAAGTCGGGGTTTATATATGGATTATCATGTCTTTAAAAAGCCGAAAATAAAAAATGGCAAGAAAGTCTACGAATGGTATTACTATTACACACAAAACGGCAAACAAATACAAAAAGCCTGTAAAAATTGTAACAACCGTTCTGATGCTGAATTACATACGGTCATTGCCGCCTTTCAGGATAAAAGTGCCAATATAACAGTCATTACCCCCTCGGTTTTATCGGCGATAACGAAAAGGATTGTAAGATTATGATAACGCTTGTTGATTCGGGGACGGTATACCGATTATGTCTATACATTTGCAGGTAGGCACTATGCCGGTGTTTATCCGTGCAAGGGAGCCGAACGCATTAAGACGGGCTGAACATATCGCATTTTTGACCGGTCGATGCTTGAACGAATCGGACTTCCATTAGCCTATCATATCAGTATAACAAAATAAAAGACCGAATCAGCAATAGTATGAGCGTTTTGATGTGAAATAAAGGGCAATATCAGCCCGATTGGTATCTGAATTTTTCCGGTGATTTCCGCAACGATTATTTTAAAATGTTCGAGACGGAGACCAAAGCTGACATTATTAAAAAACAAATTAATAACTTTTTGAGTTCATCATTTTATAATGTGCAGTACGGCACTGATAGAGTCTTCTTTTAGCAAAATTTATTTTCAGCCGCTGAACTAGCGCGTGCATCAAACAATGTACAAAGCCGTATAGTCCTTGATGATGGCTGCCGAAGGTATGTCACCGCTTAACATATCTACAAAAACAATGTAACCGCTAAAGGCGCGGCGAATGCGACGATTTTCAAAAAAACTTATCAGGTTATGCCGATATTCTTTTCTGTAGTCGTTGCAGTTAAATTTTTAAGAAATGAACAGTCAAAAAACAAAACATGAGGAGATTACCTTCTTCCCACGGTCAAAAACATTACAGCGCATTGCCTAATACCGTACCTTAAACGAATCAAAGCCTTTATAGGGAGCAACGCTGATATTACAACTTGCAACATAGGCCAGAGGATGACCGTGCTGTACGGCATTGAAAAAATCGTGCAAGGCATCGGGTTCTCCTTCGGCAAATATTTCCACTGAGTAATCGGGACAGTTCCGCACCCAGCCGGTAATTCCGCATTTCTTTGCAGCCTGTACTGTCCAGTATCGGAATCCAACTCCTTGAACGCGCCCTTCTACAACAGCACGTACAGCCCGTTCTTCATTATGAGGTATTTCGTCCGGCATGTTTTCTCCTATAAAAGTCAAAAAATATCAAGTTTCGATTAACGTTTTACGCACGTTCGCAACAAAGTGATGACGTGCATAATAAACCTATTCAGAAACGGAAGTTCCCGAACCGATTTAATATATATCCGGGCATCTTTTTAAAAGTCAAGTCCAGTTTTTAGCGATGCTCATCCGTAAGATGGTCAAAGCCCAAAGCTTCAGCAGCATCAAGTATCGGAATTTCCAATCCTTCTGCATACCGAATCCCATTCCGGACACCCTCCAACACCTGCTCTATTTGGTGAGCATCGGAATTGCAGATAATCCGTGCATTTTTTTTCGCAGCCCGTTCCCAAAAAGCGCCTACCGGATACTGATAATCTTCGCCATAATCCCGCCTAATTCTCGGTTTAATAAGACCGCAGCCATTAATCTCCAGCGGCATACCTAAGTCATTTGCAGCATCAATGAGGGCATCAGCACAGGCGAGACATTCAGCATCCAGCTCCATCTGTCCGCTCAAAAATAAATCAGGATGCGCTAAAAAAGCATAGAGACCGGAGCGCATCCCTTCAATCGTAAAATCAATATATTTACGAATATAGCGCTTCTCTGCAACCATAGGAATATATTCGAGTCTGCCATGAATGGGAACCCAATGAGAGCCTAAAACTAAGTAGTCTGCCTTACAGTGTCCCAATAATTCATCTTGGAACCAGTTACGATGCTGCGGCGACCATTCACATTCAAAACCTAAATAAACAGGAAACGGCGCATGCTGCTTTGCATCATCCACCAATTTTATATAATACGGTAACTCGGAAGCTGCCATCCGGCAATAAAACCACATATCATCATGAGGATAGGGACAGTGATCGGAAAAACCAAGGGCGCCGCAGCCTACTTCCGCAGCTTTTTGCACATAATCACGCGGTATTCCCTCAGCATGTTTACATAGATATGTATGCGTATGAAAATTACTAAGCATGGAAAAAGTATATAGAGAAGCCGAGGAAATGTCAAATTTGAAGAGCAACACACGGCGGCGGATACGGGTATAGCGCAAACACTACAGTTATACAGGTTTCCATATCTCTATAAGTGGGAGATTTCTTCAAGACTTAAGCCGGTAGCTTTTGAGATAACTTCTACGGTAAAACCCATTTCAGCTAAGTTTTTAGCTGTGTCCAGTTTATTTTGGTAAACCCCTTGAGATATTCCTTGAGATATTCCTTCAGCGAAAGCTATTCTGCCCGCTTCTGCTCTCTGTACCGCAATGTCTGTATCATAATCATATTCTGCTAATAACATATTGATCACCTCCCGTGATTTTCTCATTAAATATTCTTTTAAGATTCCTTTTTCTATACATATCTTTATCGCATTGGTAAAACCGTTTTCAGGGTCGAGTTGAGTTTGAATGCGTACCTCTTCTACAAACAAACTGTATTCTTCAAGAGGTTTACAGCGGGTTAACACTTCTGCTCCCTTATTTTTATTTTTATTTATATTATATACCTTTACTTCAAGTTCCAGCGGTGTCTGTTCGGGTTCTGTAATAAAAGCATCTGAAAGTTTAAGAACTATGGTTTCAGGATAGTCCTCCAGCCCATTATAGAAGACATAAAATTCAGGGGTAGGTATTTTTGATAACTTCCTTAAATACCTGTCTGTCGGAGTTTGTAACTTTTCATAGAGCCTTGCTATGTATTGTAAAAAGCGTAGGGGCATATTTTCATTTATAGTAGACTGATGTTCTGCTAATACAACGATCTTATTATTGACAAGGCAGGAAACATCATTGATTACGTTCATATACATGACGTTATCAAGCCTTATGTTTTCTACAGGACAAGACATTTGCAGGTTCGTTCCATGTAAAGCATTGTACAACGATAAGAAATTTTCTTTTGCCTTTTCATCTTCGCTGAAAAGATCGACAAAAACGGAATCTTTGTATTTCCTGTTTGCGGTGCTCATAGCTCCCCCCTCCCCTCGCTTGTAGTTAGTAGTATAGCATAGAGTACCGGATTTTTAAAGATAGCGATCAGGCTTTAACAGAATTACTACTCAATCGGAGAATACAATCTTTCATCCCCTTACCCAATCTGGCAAGGGGGAATTAATTCGTAATTGAGAATGCAGTTAGAGGATTGTTTTTAGCGCTTTCCCGGAGAACGCCCCGCTTTCCCTGTCCTTTCCATACTCTGAATAACAATTTGCGGTATGGTATTGCCGTTAAAGGTACTCCGGTCAAGTAGAAACACAGCATCCACACTATCCCCTACTGCAAACTCAACATTGAGCTTATCTGCTGCCCGCCAATACAGCGCTGTCCACTTATAGGAACCGCAGTCAAGGGTGAGCCGGAGGTGCTGAGGCGTTGTTTTACCCATTATAGAGGCAGCGCTCACTTTCAAATCGGCAGCTGCAAATAAGAGCGGGGGAAAGCCTTCACCATAGGGCTCAAGCATATCGAGGACTGTCAAAAGGTCTGGAGTGAGGTACGCATGAGGCAGTTCCGCATCAATATGCATCGGCGGGTTTTCAGAATCAGGATCAAATTCGATAGTCTGCACAAAATCTTGTAGTTTGTGTAAAAACGGTTCGAGGTTCTCCTGCATCAAACTAAAACCGGCAGCAAAGGTATGTCCGCCATAATCAATAAAAAAATCAGGATAGACTTCCAGCAATGACAATACGCGATAGTTACGCGCAGACCTCAGTGAACCCACTGCCGTACCGTTTTCCATCAAACAGATAACCATGCTGGGAACATTAAATGCCTTTGCCAGCTGATTTGCAAGGATTCCGGTAATACCGCGGTATATTTTATCACTGACCGTAACGGTTAATTTATTCTGATAGCGCGCAAGGCTTTCCTGTGCAAGCGGTTCTGCAATCGTCCAGCCGGTTTTGCCGAGTTCCCTGCGCTCTTCATTCATAGCAATAATCGCAGCACTCAGTTCATCTCGAACCGCCTGATCTTTTTCCAAAAAGAGCTTAATAGCTGTTTCAGGCTTTCCCATCCGTCCGGTGGCATTGATAACCGGTGTAACATACCACGCAACATCAGTTGTTCCAATTTGTTTACCGATGAGGCTTTGCTTTGTCAGCAATTCGGCAAGTCCGCTGCGGGGTGCCGTATTGATTGCCGCTAATCCCTGCTTGACCAAAATACGGTTTTCATCGCTCAGCTGCATGAGATCTGCAAGGAGCGAAAGAGCAACAAGCTGCAGCTCCCGCCGTTCGCGTCCGCCATAGAAACTATGTGTCTGCTGTACGAGCGTTACAAAGATATTAAAAAAGCCGTCCAGCTCCGACATCGGTGTTTCTTGATATTTTCCAATCCGGGACAAGCTTTTTAAGCGCAATAGGCTCATTTCCGCAAGCTGAGGCGAAAGTTTTGCACATTCAGGGCGGAAATCGGTAACGCAAAATTCAATAGATTTACCGAATATCTTTTCCAGCTGCTTCAGCTGTAGTTCTTTATCCCAGACAAAAATCTGTTGTCCCTGTAAAAAATTTCCCAGGCGTGTATCGGAAAAAGAGATCATTCCGGGAATAATCGTTTCTGTAATCCGTGCCTTTTCTACAAGATTGACCGTGCGGATAGCTTCAACTGCAAAAGCATCGTTGACAGGACGGACATTGAGCAGACAAATCTGCTGTTTATACATATCGAGCTGTCCAAACCGGAGCGCGGTGATAACTTTCCACGCAGTAGCACAGCCTGAAAGATGAACATTCGGATACCCTGCATCCGGCATCTTGCAGTTAATAATTACTGCGGCATCGGGAACCTGCTCTTTGGGAGTGTGGTGATCGATAATAATCACATCTATTCCCTTCTCTGCGGCATAGGCAACTTCTTCAATATTGGAAATACCGCAGTCTACGGTGATAATCAGGGTTCCGCCTTCTGCTGCGTGCGCATCGACTGCCTCAATCGAAAGTCCGTAAGGATCATCGCCGGTCGGAATACGCCACGATACCTGCATACCTAAGCCGGTCAGCGCCTCATACAAAATGGTAACCGCAGTAATTCCGTCTACATCACGGTCGCCGAAAATGAGTACCCGCTCGCCTTCATCCCGTGCATCTAGAATGCGGTCAACAGCATCTTCCATATCGGAAAACAGAAAAGGATTGTGCGCATACCGCAGATCATTTTCAAGATAAAAGAAGGCATCAGCCCCATCTGCAATGCCGCGCCGCAGCAATATTGATGCAACCAGCGGGCTGCACCCATACTGCTGAGCCATAGAGCGGACAATTTCTCCGTCTATGTCTTTTTTTTCCCAATTCACGATGCGGATCCTGAATGCTGCGGAGCAAGGGCTTCCGCACCTATTTCCTTAAATACCAGCGGCTGTCCTTGGGGCGCTGTATCTGCGTACCGCACTGCCGACTGTATAATCTCCGATGCGGCGGATAAACAGGCGCTGTCTTTACCGTACACATCCATAATAACATCGCCCTTTTTCACGGAGTCCCCGGTATGCTTATGCACGATCATACCGGCATCGGGGCAGACTGCATCGGTAGTTTTGTTCCGCCCGACACCAAGGTGCACTCCGGCGATTCCAATCTGATACGCATCCATTGCTGCGATAAAGCCGCCCTGTGCTGCCTTGATTTGGCAGGTATACGGACTGCGCCGCTTGCCGCATTCGGAAACAAACTGTTTGGCATCCCCGCCCTGGAGGGTAATATTCTCTAAAAAGAGTTCCAACGCCTTACCGCTCTGCACCGCCTCCTGTGCTTTTTGCATCCCTTCTTCTTTTGAGGAAGCCTTACGTCCAAGCACCAGCATCCATCCGGCAAGCTGCAAGGTAAGATCGGTTACATCCTTTGGTCCTTCCCCTTTCAGCACATTGTAGGTTTCTTCCATTTCCAAAAAGTTACCGACCATAGTACCGAACGGTTCTGACATATTTGTAATAAGCGCAATAACTTTCTTTCCCATCGCAGTACCGGTTCCGACAAGGCTCTTTGCCAAGGCTTCTGCCTCTGCTAAGGTTTTCATAAAGGCACCGCTTCCGCATTTTACATCAAACACCAACGCTTCAGCTCCTTCGGCAACCTTTTTGGAAAGAATACTCGCCGTGATAAGCGGCACTGATTCAACAGTAGCGGTAACATCACGCAGCGCATAGATCAACCGGTCGGCAGGTACAATTTCTTTGGTCTGTCCGGTCATCGCAAAACCGGTTTTGGAAATATAGTTTCTAAACTGCTCAACCGTTAAACCGGTTTTGTAGCCGGTAATTGCTTCAAGTTTATCGAGCGTACCGCCGGTATGCCCCAAAGCCCGTCCGCTCATCATCGGAACCTTCACTCCGCATGCGGCAACAATCGGTGCAAGCGGCAGAGAAAGTTTATCCCCTACTCCGCCGGTTGAGTGTTTATCAACAAAGGGACCTTCAATACCGGACAAATCCATAACGGCACCGGAATGAAGCATCACATCAGTCAGGATTGCCGTTTCTTCAAAGGACATCCCGTTAAAGTAAACAGCCATCAGCCATGCGGACATTTGATAGTCAGGAATAGTACCGTCTACATACCCATTCACCAAGAATGAAATTTCATCCCGGGAAAGCGTCCCTGCGCCGGTTGCTCTAAACCCGCGCTTTTTCATAATAATATCAACTGCACGCATAGCGTATCTCCTTTCCTTTGTTAATAGACCTATTCGATAACTGCGTTTTCGAATAGGTCGACGAGTTCTAAATTGCGCAAATAGCACGATTTAGAACATCGCATTTCAAGGTAACCTGTTCAGAAACGGAAGTTTCCGAACAGGTTTAATTAAATGCCTTGCGCCACGCTGCCGGATTACCCGGACCAACCCATTGATTCAGCGCAAAACTATTGCGTAAGCTCAATGTGATGAATTTTTTAGCGCGGAGGGTTGCCTCGTAAGCGTCAAGCCCAAAACCGAGTCCGGCAGTAATTGCAGCTGCAACCGTACATCCGCAGCCGTGTGTCCATTCGGTTTTAATCAGCTCCGCCTCAAGATACCGGAAGTCTGAACCGTCATAAAACACATCGATAGAAGCTGTCTGATCTTTCAGTTTAGACCCACCCTTAATAAACACATTCGGCACCCCAAGATCATAAATCCGTTTTGCCGCTTCTTTTATTTCTTCTAACGATGAAGGGGTTTCAACCTGTGCAATCTGCCCTGCTTCAAATACGTTCGGAGTGATAATTTTTGCCAACGGGAGCAGTTTTTTTACCAGCAAGGCATTCAGTTCAGGATTAAGCGGAAGATTACCGCCCTTGCAGATCATCACCGGATCCAATACATAGTTTTGAACTTTATACTTACTGATATATTCAGCTGAAAGTTCGATTGCATAGGGTGTTGCAAGCATACCTGTTTTTGCAGCATCAACACCAATTCCAGTAAAAATTGTCTCTAACTGAGCACGGAGAGCTTCTTCAGTAAGCGGAAACACTTCATGACTCCAGTCTTTATGGGGATTCATCGTTGCGATAAGCGTAACGGCTGCCATACCGTATCCGCCGTATTCCTGGAACGTTTTTAAATCCGCTTCAAGACCAGCGCCGCCTGAAGCATCGGAACCTGCAATAGTTGCGAGTTTTATCATTATGTACTCCTCAAGGATAAAAATAGTACGGAATGCGCTGAGTATGTTATTATCTGCACAATCCGCCGAAAGGGAAGAAACGTATGTGCTCTTTGTGCGTAAACGCAGTAGTTCCCAAATTTTAGATTATATAGGACTGCTGCATCTTAATGAACGGATATTCCCTAAAGTATATCATTTATAGGGAAAACTATATCATTTTTTTCCATTAAGTCAAGGGATAAACCGGACAGTTGTCTAAGATACATAATCTCCATCATCCAAATACGCGCAAAAGCGCTTCTTTAATACTGTCTTGCGATGCAAAATAGGTTCCTTGAATAGCAGTACTGCTGCCGCCGCCCCTGCCGTTTAGCTGCTGATTTAATTCTTTGGCATGTTGTTTTAGGTCTATCTCAGTGCTGACAATCACATAATTATATGCAAGCTCTGCCGTATCGTTTTTTACAGCGGACAAGGCAGCGCATCCTGTGATGGATCCTGATGCTAACAGACTATTGCAGAAGAACCGCAGATATTCAATGCCGAGGTTTTCTTCAAAATAAATGGGAAAGCGATCCTCTGCTGCTGAAAGTCCGGCAGCTTTTTCTTTCAGGTATTTTTCCGTCATTTCATGAAGCTGCTGCTGCAGTTTTGCCTTATCCGCATTGAGCTTTTCTACTGCTTCATGTACCTCGCTTGGTTTTGCAGAAAGACACCGGGAAATTGCCCGTACCTGCTGCATTTCTTGTTCGTATGCTTCCACTGCCTTTCTGCCGAACAGCACTTCTAAACGCGCCCCTTTTTTTCTATTGGTAAAGTTGATAATTTTGATCAATCCCACTTCGCCGGTGCTGCTCAGATGGGTGCCGCAGCAGGCACAGGAATCAAGACCGGGTATGGTGATAATCCGTACAATGCCAGAAAGTTCTTTTTTACTGCGGTACTGGAGCGTCCGGCGTTCTTCTTCGCTGGGAAAACTCTCTGCTATTGGGAGATTGGCACGGACAATTTCGTTTGCACGCTGTTCCAAAATTGTTACTTGCTCTTCTGTAAGCTGCCCGCTTGCATCAATCGTTACAAAGTCCTTCCCCATGTGAAAGCCGATATTTTCATAGCCATACGTTTGATAAAGGAGCCCGGTCAGAATATGCTCCCCCGAATGTCCCTGCATATTGTCGCTACGGTTGATCCAATCAAGGACACCGTGTACCTGTACTCCCGGCAGGATCGACTTGTCGGCAATATGTAGGACACGTTCACCGTTCAGCTGCGTGTCGAGCACACAAACAGGCGATTCGTTTTGACCTTGTAAGATAAGAGAGCCTTTATCGCCGGGCTGACCGCCTCCTTCGGGATAAAATGCTGTTTCGGAAAGTTCGATCTCGAAGCCCCGCTCTGTTTGAGTACATGCAATGACTGTTGCGTCAAATTCTTTTATATATGGTTTTTGATAATATAATGCGTGAAAGTTTTCCATACTACTATCCTCATACTGCTACCCTCGAAAGCATCTTTGACAGCCCTGGGAATATTCTAAAAACTCAAGGATTGTTTTTAGAGGTCTCCTGCTGTTAGTGTTTTCATTATGCAAGGGCTTTTAGAAGTTTTTCTACGTTTTCATCTGTTGTTGCCCAGTCAGTTGCAATCCGGACAACAGTATGTGCATCATCTTTCTTTTCCCAAAAACTGAAAGAGATTTTTTGAGACAGTTCGGCATACCGAGTATTGTCAAGCACGATGAATATTTGATTGGTCGGTGCAACAAAATACTGCTCATAGCTGTGCTCGGTAAGAAACGCCCGAATAGTGTCGGCTGCATGGATTGCGGTTTCCCCGATGCGGAGGTACAGGTCATCGGTAAAGAGTGTTTCAAACTGAATGCCGAGCAGCCTGCCTTTTGCGAGCAAAGCGCCGTGCTGTTTCATAATGGTAAAAAAATGAGGACTGCGCTGCGGATCAGGAATGACCACCGCTTCACCAAAAAGCGCTCCGCATTTTGTGCCGCCGATATAAAAGGCATCACACAATGCTGCAAGATCGGCGAGTGTTACATCATTTTCCTTGCTTGCAAGTGCATAAGCAAGCCGTGCCCCGTCTACATACAGCGGGATGTGATATGCTCTACAAACCTCACTGAGTGCAGTTATCTCCTGCTTGGTGTACAGTGTTCCGTATTCTGTCGGCTGTGAGATATACACCATCCCCGGATGCACCATGTGTTCATAGTTTCCGTCTGCATAAAAGTCTTGGAGATATTGTGTTACAGCGGCGGCAGTGATCTTGCCCTTATCGCATACAATGGGCAATACCTTGTGTCCTCCGAACTCTATCGCTCCTGCTTCATGTACGGCAACATGTCCGGTCTGTGCCGCAATAACCCCTTCATATTGATGAAGGAGCGCATCAATAACCGTCGCATTGGTCTGGGTACCGCCTACAAGAAAATGCACTGCTGCTTTTGGACTTTTGCATATATTTCTAATAAGGGTGCGCGCACGCTCGCAGTATTCATCGGTTCCATACCCTGCCGTTTGTTCCATATTGGTTTGCACTAAGCGCTCTATGATTGCAGGATGGGCTCCTTCCATATAATCTGAAGCAAAACAAAGCTTTGTTTGTGATTCCATAAGATAAACTTACCGAATAAGCGCTTTTTGTGCAAGCTGCTTAGGGATGCCTCTTAGGGATTCCGCATTATAATATCAACATCCCATAATCAACAGTTCATAATCAAGAACCCAGACGCGGCTTATGGTTTCTGTTCTTTTCGGCAAAAGAGCGCTGCAACCTCGTCTAAAATAATATCCGCTGCCTCTGTTTTAAGTAGTTGAGGGTATGCATGCATATTTCCCTGCGCGTCGATGATTGTGATAATATTGGTGTCGATACCAAATCCGGCGCCTGCCTTGGTAACATCGTTGGCGGCGATAAAATCAAAGTTTTTCTTTCTGATTTTTTGTACGGCATGTTCCGTTACCTTGTCTGTTTCTGCAGCAAAGCCCACCAAAATTTTATTTCCTTTCATCTTTCCAAGCTGATACGCAATGTCTTGCGTCCGTTCCAACTCAATATACAAATCACTATCGCTCTTTTTTAGCTTGCTGTCAGAATACTGCTTGGGTTTGTAGTCGGCAACTGCGGCGCTTTGGATAACCGCATCATGATCGGGAAATGCGTCCATAACAGCCTGATACATTTGCGCAGCAGTTTCCACGCGCACAATGCTCCTGATGCCCGCAGGTGTGTCCAGAACCGTTGGACCGGAGATCAGCGTAACCTCTGCACCCCGTTTTGCAGCCTGCGCCGCAACGGCATATCCCATTTTACCCGATGAGCGGTTTGTAATGTAGCGGACAGGATCAATAGGCTCCCGTGTTGGTCCCGCTGTTACGAGAATCTTTTTCCCTTTTAAATCCTGTGGTACGGTATTGGATGTGGAAGACAGCGTTTCCTGATCGGTAATTTTCGGAAATGCTGTTTCTTTCATTTGACTATGCGGATTCTGTTTCTGCTCTGCTAGAAAAGCCTCGACCGATTCTACAATCGTATCGACATCCGCCAATTTCCCGTCTCCTTCATCACCGCAGGCAAGCATACCGCAAACCGGCTCTATAAATGGATAGCCCAGTGTTTTCAGCTTTTGTATATTTTCCTGCACGATTGGGTTACGGTACATCCCTGTGTTCATTGCCGGAGCTATCATTACCGGCGCGCGGCTTGCCATAACCGTTGTCGTGAGCATATCATCTGCAATGCCGGATGCAATTTTCCCAATAACATTCGCAGTCGCAGGCACGATGAGCATCAAATCGGCTTTTTTTGCCAGTGAAATATGTTCAATTTCCCATGTCTTAGGTTCGGCAAACATATCCGATATGACAAAATGATTACTGAGTGTTTGAAAGGTAAGCGGCGCTACGAACTTACAGGCTGCTTCCGTCATAATCACATGTACCGAAGCGCCCTGCTTGCGCAGTTTACTCACTACATCACACGCTTTATATGCGGCAATTCCGCCTGTTACTCCAACGATAATTGTTTTATTATGCAGCATAGTATTTCTTCCCAGATCCTGCTCAGACTAGCCGATTCCGCGGTAATTTTTACGGAAATATCCCGCCGCGGTATTTTGATAAGGGGTATAGTCTCGCTCCCAGTGTATCATAAGTACGGCAGCTTTGTAACCAGCTACATCGGGACAGCCTTAAAATCAACTCCCCCGATGCAGCTTGTGAGTATTGCTCAACGTTTCGCACTGTGTGTGCAATCAATCCGGCATGGCTGTTTCCGCCGGCTCGCCACCGGTTTCCACGACAGTAGTGTCCGGCTTTGCTTCAGCGGAATCGGGTGCAGCAAAAGCGGCTTGAGTATGGGGGAGATGAGCTTCCGCATTGATAATATCTTTAAATTCCTGCTTATCAATAGTTTCTTTTTCCAACAAGCGCTCGGCAATATATTCCAGCAGGTGTTTTTTATCCGTCAGCCGATTAACAACAACCGTATATCGCTCTTCCATAATGCGGGCTATTTCTTCATCAATATATTGCTGGGTCTTTTCTGAATATTCCCGCACCAGCTGAGGATCACCGCTTCCATAGCCGCTTCCCCGTGATGAAAGAGCAACATTTTTAAAGCGTTCGCTCATACCGTAATCAGTGATCATTCCGCGGATTATATCCGTTGCACGGGATAAATCATTCGATGCGCCGGTAGAAACAACGCCGAACTGCACAAACTCCGCAGCGCGTCCGCCAAGCAGGCAGTCAACCTCTGCCAGCAGCTCTTGTTCAGTGCGCAGGAAGCGGTCTTCTTCCGGGATATTGAGGGTATAGCCAAGAGCTGCTATACCTCGCGGAATAATCGAAACCTTATGCACCTTATCCGCCCCCTCTGTGAAGGCTGCGGTAATTGCATGTCCTGTTTCATGGTAGGCGACAATCTGCCGTTCTTTTTCCTTTATTACTCTGCTCTTTTTTTGTAAACCGGCAATTGCTTTTTCAACAGCCTCGCTGAGGTCTTCTGCAATAACCTCTTTCCGTCCTGCCCGGACTGCCAGCAATGCAGCTTCGTTAATCACATTTGCGAGATCTGCACCGGAAAAACCGCTTGTAATCCGCGCCGTATCTGCAAGGTCTATACCGCTTGAAAGTTTTACCTTCTCTGCATGTATTTTAAGGATTTGTTCCCGTCCTTTCATATCAGGGCGGTCAACCGACACTTGCCGGTCAAAGCGTCCGGGGCGGAGCAGTGCAGGGTCTAAAACATCAGGGCGGTTGGTTGCCGCAAGCAAAATCAATCCTGTGCTGTTATCAAATCCGTCCATTTCTACCAGCAACTGATTGAGGGTTTGCTCCCGCTCATCGTTTGAATGAATGGAATTTAACCGGGACTTTCCGATGGCATCCAATTCGTCAATAAAGATAATACACGGCGCCTTTTCTCGGGCTTGCTTAAAGAGATCGCGCACACGGGATGCCCCAACGCCGACAAATACTTCAACAAAATCAGAACCGCTTAGTCTAAAGAATGGAACACCGGACTCTCCGGCAACCGCACGGGCAAGAAGGGTCTTTCCGGTACCGGGCGGACCTACCAGTAAGACACCCCGCGGAATTTTACCGCCTATTTCGGTATACTTTTGCGGGAATTTTAAGAAGTCTACCACTTCAACAAGCTCTTCTTTTGCCTCATCAACACCTGCGACATCGCTGAACCGGGTTGTAACCTTGCCTTCTTCGACCGCAGCGGAACGACCAGCCCCGCCGGCAAGAAAACTTCCTCCCAAACCGCCGAGGTTGGAGGTAAAACGTTTCATCACAAAATGCCACAGAAGGAAGATAAAGCTGAACGGCAGTATCCACTGAACTAAAAAATCAATAAAAATATTATTCTCTTTCGGACGGATCAAATAGATAATATTTTTTTCGTCCAAAAGCTGTAAAAACGATTCTGAATAAATACCGACTGTTTGATACGCGCCTTCCGTATCGGTTGAAAAGAACGGCAGCTTTTTGCTTTGTTCGGAGTTCGCCTGCGTTTTTGTTTGACCGATAAAATAAGTCGGTCCCATAATAACCTTTACAATTTCACCTGAACTGATCCGGTCTTTAAATTCGGAAAAAGGTATGACATTTGCATCTTGCTTTGCTAAAAACTGATTTGCGATCAGCAAGACCACAAACACACCGGCGATGATTGCCCAAAACGGTATCTTAGGCTTTTTAGGGTCCTTATCGTTTTTCGGCGGTTCGGGACTCAGCTTAAAAAAATTGAAAGGATCCTGATCTTTTGGATCCTTGTTATTCTTATCTTCATTCATAATAGTTGCTGCCTCGTTCTTTGCGCTAAGATTCTGCTCAAAACCTCCTTTTATATGCTCTAATGGAAGTATTAAACCGTATCTTCTCTTCTGTATATCGCATAACATACTCAAAAAACGGAAGATAGACAAGTCGCAGAGCTGAAAAGTTCCTAAGACTTTTCTCTGTGTATTCATGCTGCAATTTTTTTAGTTGAATATTTATAGAAAAAATGCGATAATTTTCTTAATCATTTTGCATCCAGTTATAAGAGGTATTATATGAAAAAACGATTAATGATGGTGCAGCCGCTATGTACAGGCTTAATCTGTGCGGGGATGCTGACCGCTTGTGTATCTACCGGTTCGGGGATGACCTCGCAAACCGGAGGATCGGCTCCAGCCGGACAGCATTATATTCCGGTAGAGGATTTTTTTCGGAATCCGTCAAAAAGCAGATTCACGGTATCACCCGATGGTACGCATATTGCGTTTATGCAGGCATGGAAAAACCGCATGAATATTTTTGTGCAAAAACGGGACTCCGATACCGCTGTGCGGGTTACTGCAGCTGAAAACCGCGATATTGCAGGTTATTTTTGGGCAAATAATTCGCTGCTTGCCTTTTTGCAGGACACCGGCGGGGATGAAAATTATCAGCTTTTCACCGTGCAGAAGGACGGTTCAAATCTGAAAAATGTAACGCCGTTTAAAGATGTCCGTGTTGGGATTGTAGATGATCTCAAAGATAACGAACATGAGATGCTCATTTCGATGAATAAACGTAATCGGCAGGTGTTTGATGTATACCGGCTCAACTTTACCGACAATTCGCTTACCATGATTGCGGAAAATCCCGGCAATATTTCCGGCTGGATGACTGACCACGACGGAAAACTCCGCATCGCAACGACAACAGACGGCGTAAACACCGGAGTGCTCTACCGTAAAACCGAACAAGACCCCTTTGTTTCGATTATGGAAACAGGTTTTAAAGATACATTCAGTCCTCTTTTGATGACCTTCGATAATAGCGAGCTGTATGTTACCAGTAATCTCGGCAGGGATAAAGCAGCAATTTATACGTTTAACCCCGAAACAAAAAAGCTGGGCAAACTCATTTTTGAACATCCGGAAGTTGATGCGGAATCACTCATCTACTCCGAAGAGCGGAAAGTGATTACCGGCGCTGTCTATTATGCTGATAAGCGCGGCTATCATTTTTTTGATACACAGCGGGCAGCGCTGCAAGCCGAACTCGAAAAAAAGTTTCCTGGTCTTGAAGTTGGCGTAAGCGCATCAAACCGGGACGAGACCGTCTATATTATCCGTACCTATTCCGATAAAACCCCCGGCGCGTATTATGTGTATGATACAGCCGACAAAAGCTGCACACTGCTTGCCGAGACAGCTCCGTGGATTGACAGTACCAAAATGGCTTCGATGCAGCCTATTCAATATAAAAGTTCTGATGGGTTGACTATCCACGGCTACCTCACCATTCCTGCAGGAAAACAGGCAAAGAACCTGCCGGTAGTAGTTAATCCGCACGGTGGTCCGTGGGCGCGCGACTATTGGGGATATAATCCTGAGGTGCAGTTTTTGGCAAACCGCGGATACGCCGTCTTGCAGATGAACTTCCGCAGCTCAACCGGCTACGGCAAGGAATTTTGGACAAAGGGCTTTAAGCAGTGGGGCAAGAAAATGCAGGATGATGTAACGGACGGAGTACAGTGGCTCATCAGTCAGGGTATTGCCGATCCCAAGCGGATAGCGATATACGGCGGTTCCTACGGCGGCTATGCAACGCTTGCAGGCGTTACCTTTACACCTGATCTGTATACATGCGCGGTTGATTATGTCGGCGTTTCCAATCTTTTCACGCTTTTTGAAACCTTGCCGCCCTATTGGGAGCAGGGTCGTCAGATGATGTACGAGATGATCGGCAATCCGGAAAAAGACAAAGTGCTGCTCGAAGAGGTCTCTCCGATCTTTCATATTGATACTATCAAAGTGCCGCTTTTTGTTGCACAGGGGGCAAATGATCCCCGCGTAAAAAAAGAGCATTCAGACCAAATTGTCAATGCACTCAAGCAGAAAAACATTGCCGTTGAATACATGGTGAAGGATAACGAAGGGCATGGTTTTCACAATGAAGAAAACCGCTTTGACTTTTACCGGGCAATGGAACGCTTCTTTAGAAAGCACCTTGATAAATAAGCGGCAAGGCATTTATCTTGCAGTAACATGATAAAAAACAGGCGCAAAGTTGTCGAAAGTACAGTACAAAGGAGAAGAAAGACTTACTTAAGGTATCGCCTCTTAAAACCTTTGTCCAGCAGCGGTTAAAAAGACTTCTTTGCGGCTTTTTTTTTCGATAAACGGTATTTCGTAATTTACCTTGTGTTTTACCCTCATCTATCTTTCTTTACAAAGTGCTTCAAGTTTTTCCCTATTTACCGATATTGAATAGAGATGAACAGCAAAAAGCTTTAGTTTTAGCTGTTTTCCTTGAATTTATTTGCGAGGTTGTTTATGATTAGAGGTTGGTATACCGCAGCGAGCGGCATGAATGCACAGCAAAAACAGCTGGATGTTATCGCTCAAAATCTGGCAAATGCCGATACAACAAGCTATAAACGGGATGTTGCAACCCATAAAAATTTTTCCGAACTATTACTGCGGCGTGTGAACGACGACGGTGTTGTTAAAAATCCCTTCGGCTCTTCCGATGTTGCACCCATCATCGGAAAGCTCGGTCTTGGGGTAGAACTGAACGAAATTTTCACTGAATTTGAACAAGGATCTTTAAAGCAAACCAATGCAGCATCCGATCTTGCACTGGAAGGCAAAGGTTTTTTCTGTGTTGAAACGCCCTACGGAGAACGGTATACCCGCAACGGAAACTTTACCGTCGGTGTTGAAGGCTATTTGATGACAAAAGAAGGCTATCCCGTTCTGGGAGAAAACGGTCGTATTTTTTTGCAGGATAAAGAGTATAAGGTAAATCAAAATGGAGACGTGTATGCGCGCCCGATGACTGAGCCGGATTCAGATTCAACGCTGACCGACCGGCTGAAGCTCGTTACCTTTGAAAACGACCGCTACTTAAAAAAGTACGGTTCCAGTTTTTATCTTGACACTACGGTATCAGGTCCTGCTATTGCTGCGGAAGGCAACGACCGTCCTGTTGTTGTACAGGGCTTTGTAGAAGCCTCCAATATCAAAGTAGTGAACGAAATGGTGCGTATGATCGAGGTAAACCGAGCATACGAGGCGAACCAAAAAACAATTCAATCTGAAGATACGATGATGAGTAAACTCTGGAATGAGGTTGCCAAAGTAAAATAAACTCATCCTAGTGAGGAGATAAAAGATGGTTAGAAGTTTATGGACTGCCGCAACCGGCATGAACACACAACAGGCGAATATTGATACGGTAGCAAACAACCTTGCAAACGTAAACACCAGCGGATTTAAAAAGCAGCGGGCGGAATTTGAAGATTTACTCTATCAGACAATACGGGCAGCGGGAACTCCGGCTACCGAAGATACCATTACACCGGTCGGGGTTGAAATGGGACACGGTGCAAAACTCGCAGCAACACAGCGCAATTTTGAGCAGGGGTCACTGCAGCAAACCGGTGTGTCAACCGACCTCGCCATTGCAGGAGAAGGTTTTTTCCGTGTGCTGCAGTATGACGGAACCTACGCCTACACACGGGATGGTTCGTTTAAGGTTGATGCAGACCGTCAGCTGGTAACCTCCAATGGGTTACGCTGTCTGCCGGAAATTATTTTTCCTGAAAACTATATCCAGCATACCATAGCGATCAGTCAGGACGGCCGCGTTTCCGTACGGGTCGGAGAACAAGATGATCCGGTAGAAGTCGGACAGATTGAACTCTACCGCTTTCAAAATCCGGCAGGGCTATCCGCTCAGGGCAGCAACCTCTTCCGTCAAACACCGGCATCGGGTCAGGCTATTGCCGGACGACCCGGCTTTAACGGATTCGGCAAAACGGAGCATAAGTTCTTGGAAATGTCAAACGTTTCAACGGTAAGCGAAATGGTCAATATGATTGTTGCACAGCGGGCCTATGAATTTAACTCAAAAGCGATTCAAACCAGCGATAATATGCTCGGCACAGCGGTAGGATTAAAACGGTAAGAGTCCGTTAGAAAGGAGTACAAATGATGATCAATGCAGTGCAGCACAACAGTCAAACCTCAGCGCAGCAGCCGGTACAATCGGCAAAACGCCAGTCCGGAAAAACGCAGAGCTTTTCCGCGCTGCTTGATTCGCTAAAAACCGACGCAGCCCGTTTTTCTGCCGCGCAGGAAGCAGGCAAATCACAGCTTTCTACCCGTCTGCCCGGCGAATATGTCAGCTCGTTTGAGATCATTAATCCAACCGAGGCAGACCGTGCTGCACAGCCAAAAGGCATGGGGGCTGCTTCTGCGGCACAGCACTCCGGTGCAAATACCACAATCGATAAAACCTCAGAGCTCTATCAACAAGCTCTTGAGCTGGAATCTTATTTTGTCAAAATAATGCTTGATTCTATGCGGAGTACTTTGGGAAAAAATACCCTTACCGGTAAGGACAGTTTTGCCGGAAAAATGTACGATGATATGATGTACGAAGAACTTTCCCGCACGGTTACAAAAAATGCCGGCTTAGGTCTCGCCGATCAAATCTATTTGCAGCTCAACGGACAAGCATAATAGCCTTCTCACAGGACTTAGTCCCCCTCCCTTTAATTCTTAACGCAAACGTGAAGACGCAACCAAGACATTGAATTAAAAGACAGTGTATGGTTTAAATTGACTTTGGTTTCTTTTAATGTCGCCCCAGAGGCGTAAAGAGTGCTGCCTCTTCCCCGCACCAAAGGATACATAACTTAAACATCAATGTGTTCGACTTCAGCTTTACTCAATCCGGTAACTTGTACTATTTTTGTAATAGAATCACCGAGCTGCTTTAATATACGTGCGGTTTCGAGTTTTGCTTGGCGAGATCCGTCAGAAAACCCTTGTTGCATTCCTTCAGCGTAAACACACTTTCAGCAATCATCATCCCCTGCCGTATTTTAGAAGCAGGGTAAACGCATCAGATTGATAATCTCATACTCCACAAAACAAGCGGTTGACAATCATCTGAAGCCGCAAAGCGGCAAACATCCGGTTGGAAAACCGTATGCAACCGTACAGCGGCAACAGTTCGGTTGAAAAAACGCTTATTCTGCGGAACCATTAAAAAATCCGATGCGCTTCCCCCTCATCAGCTCCTACTTCTTCTGTGCGGTTTCAATAAAGCCATCAAGAGCCTTTGTTATCGCATAGCCGAGAACAGGATTAGCGGTACCATTACCATAAACTTTACCATTTGTAGTGGTAGAGCTGCTGCTTCCGGCTACAGATGCTTTAATCTTTCCGGCTGCATCCTTCCACACTCCAACGTTGATATTATCCTCTACAATATCACTCGTTGTTGGGATACAGGTAACTTCCCAGTCGCCGGTAAAATAACCGTCCTTAGCACCGGCAGCGCCTTGGTCAAAACCGGAACTCTTGTCAACAAGGTAAGCAAGTTTTGCATATCCCGCGGAGGGCGAATAGTAGCCGATATAAGGGATGGGCTTTCCGTTTGCAGAAAGTGCAACATCCAACCTGATCTGGCTCCCCGTTATGCCGTAGGAGTCCACAACAGAGGTTTTAAATGAAGCGCCATCATACTTTGACAAGTAAGCATAGTACAAATCCTTTGTATCGGTACTATAGGCTGCAATATGGATACCGCCGTCTTTATCTACTACAAGCTTACAGTATTCTCCAATATTGATTTTATCCCCAAACACATCTTTAACCTCATTCCAATAGCCATCAGGGGTACTAGTACCGGGAGTTTGGGTTCCAAAATGGCGTGGAGGGACAGTACGAGTATGAAACTTCAGCTTAGCAACATCAGGGTTACTAGGATCCGCAATCGGAAAAGGAGGATTATCTGCCGGTATTATGGATGAATCTTCCTTTGTGGGATATTTATTGTAAGTATACTTAAGCTTTTTGCTTGTTTCATCAAACCAAACAAGTACTGCAACATCTTTATCAGCAGTAGCTCCCGGCACAACTCCAAGTGAAAGATAGGTACCGGTGTTATTGCCGGTCGGCTTGATAACAGTACCATCCATATACTTTCCTGCAACAATACTGACATTATCCTGATTGTATTTCTGTATTTCTTTCGTCCATGCCTCATCAACAAATTGCCCGAAAGGTTTTATCGGAAACTGAGCTGCAGCCGCTCCCGATTTCCAATACCTCCTCGCCCAAATATCAACAGAAGACGAAACGATATTGCCACTAGAGTCCGTCATTTTATATTTCGTGTCAGACGGCTGCCCTTTCCTCTCGTTCCACGTCATGGTAGACTTGAGTGTTCCGGCTTTAAAGCGAATCTGATCGTTAAGATTGTCGTAGTATGCAAGATAGAGCCGTGTATCGCCGTTGTCGGCATTCTTTGCGACAGCAAGCGAGGGATGCTGAATCCGGTTTTTATCCAGAATATTGCCTCCCTCACCCTTCATATTACCGATCTGTCCGATCTTTTCAAGCCGCAGTGCATACTCTCCCGAGTAGTTGTATCCACCGCTTCCCCATTGGCTGGTTAGATAATCCAAATTACTAGCCTGATTCCGATCAGAGTTCATATCTTGAGCTACGACCACACCGTGAGAGGTTCCACTGCTGTCGTAGACAAAATCAATTTCTCTGAATTCATCATTATTCTTATGCCATTCCTGATAGGAATTATTTTTTCCTTTACTCATACTGAAAAACTCAGGACCATTTGCAAAAGCAAAGCCGATTATACCGTTTGCCGGATTAATACGCATAACTGGTTCAGCGACATAGCCGCGATCTGGAAGGGCAGCCTGACTGTTAAACTGCCACACATCCAACTCAACATCGTCGGTCAACTTATCGTTGTTTGCGGTTTTTTTGCCTTGTTGTAGTCTTTTGCATTGTCGTTCTTATTGTTGATTGCCTCAATACCGTTCACCCTGGCTGTTAACGTGCCGCTTTTTGCGTCAGCAGGCAGTTCCAAAGTCCATTCGTTCTCCTTTCCCGATACGGCAGTAAGATTCTTAGACGTACTGCTATCTGCACCTTTAACTACCGCACAGACAGCTCCTGTAGAATCAGCAGCCTTGAGGTTAAAGCCCTTGACGGTAATGGTAGCCCCATCCTTAACGGGATAGCATCCCAAGGCAGTACGGGCATAGAGGTCGGGTTCGGTATCGCCGCCTATAGAAAGCGGGGTTTCAATGCCGGTGATATAGGGGACGATATTAACCTTAAATTCCGGAGCATTATAACTGGGACCGGTAGTACTATAATCGACAGGATATAAGTAATAGTCCTCAATCTCTTTCGGAACATTAGTAAGCCGCCACTCTACAGTACCGTCATCATTCACGCGGTTTATCGTTACAAGATACGAATGTTCATCCTTAATCAGCCGTAAGAACTGCCCCTTTACAGCAGTATCGCCTGCAGCTAATTTTAAGGATTGTTCGTCAGGGCGCTCTTGAGCGTTTTTGGGCACAAGAGAACCTGCTGCCGTACTGACGCTCGTAACACTATCATGCTTTGCAGCCGCCTTAATCTCCTTGTTTACAGCAGGCGTGCCGGTATCCCATACATATTCCCACGCAACCCAGTGTCCATTTACATCAATCCGTTCATCCGTAACTTCCAGCTTAGGAGAAGAAGTAGAATTCCATCCGGCAGCGGTATAATCTGCTGTTACCGTTACTTCGCTTGCACTCGATGCCGTATTGGGAACGGTCAGCTCTAATTTTGTCAACCGTGCCGGATGATATGCCGTACCGCGCACGACAACCTTACCCGATACATCGGAAACACCCTGGCTGGGATTACCGCTGCTATCTACTGACACACGGGCAATTTCTATGTGTCCGGCTGCATCTACAATTCCGTTTGAATCCTTAGTTCTGACAATACTGTTATCGCTCTCACCGTTCCAATAGAAGGGTAAAATCACTACCTGCGGCTGCCGGGTGTCAACGGTTTTTACGCCTAGAGTTACAAGGAGCGTAAGCCGGCGCTCCGTATCGCCGGTAACATCTCCCGTACCGGTATTCATTGGTGCAGCTTCGTCACGCAGCACAATAACAAATTTCTTTTCCTTACCCTCAGGGAATACAGGATTTGCTCCCGTAAAATCAGCAGAAGATAAGTCAATAGCATTTGCGGTAAGTGTCCCACGTTTAATCTTTGCACCAGCGATTATATTGCCGTCATCACCGGCTGCGTAAATTTCATAGGTGCGGGTAGTCCCCCGTCCATCAGTTAATTCAAATTCGATCTGCGATTTACCTCCATTCTTAAAGGCAAACTGCTGATGGATATCCAACTTTTGCGCATAGTTTTTCTTATCATTTATGTTAGAAACAGCCCCGCCTCCCGTTACGATTTCAACTAATCCCCGCTTCTGCACATTTTCATAATTGCCATTATAATCCAAGTCGGTTTTAAAATGCACTTTTGCTATTCTAAGAGGGTGATTACGGAGATACACCGTATCGCTTGCTTAAGTTCCGGTATTGCCTGCCTTATCAATCACATCCATTGTAAGCGTTTGTACACCGTCAGCAATATCGAATGTCTTAAGCGATTCCTTAAACCGGCTGAAATGACCAAGCTCGCCGATAAAATTTTTTATAACAAGCTCTTGATTGGCTATAGCGGTCTTTACCTCTTTTACTCCGGTACCCTTATCGTAAACAAAACCTTCTACCTGATAAGAACCTGAAGCAGCCGCATCGTACACAATGGGATATTTCCGCACAAGCATATACATCGATTCGGTGTTGCTAAAAATATCTCCCTGATTAGCATAGCTGATATACCCATCTCCTATTCCTGTTATCTTAATCGCTTTTGCAGACTCATCTTTGGTTTCTACAAAAACATAGAGATCGTCGATACTCATACCGGCTTTTGCAGTAATAATATTATTTGCGTTTGCTGCAGAGAAGTTTCCGGTACCGATCTTTCCCTCAGGTTTGCCAAAGACAACGGCAGGATTAGCTTTATCGTACTTAAGATTAAACTGCATAAAACTCGTTTTTTTACCGTCGGTCTTATTGTCAGTTATTGTAATCTCAACACTCAGTATCTGATCATCGTCTTGCAGATGAGTAAGCTGAATGGGCAATTCCATTCGATAACCGTTCGTAATTTTTGTAAAAATCTTATGATTATGCGTTCCGCTCCCGCTTTTTTCTACAGGAATAACCGCATCGGGAATCGCTTTTTCGCCGGTCTCTCCAGTCCTTGTACCGATAGCATTAATATACGAAGCACCTTTCGTACCTGATTTCAGGGTAATTTCACTGATGTCATTAGACGAAAGTAATTCGCACACCAGCATATCACCGTCCTTTACTGCGATATTATTAATATAAGGTACAGGATGCGGATTAGCCGGATCGGACGAAACGCCCGGATAGGCATCGGCATCACCGGGTTTCTTGCCTTTTTGAAGCCGCTTAACCGCTTTACCTGAAGCATAAGGCACGTTTTTATCAAAGATGATTTTACGCTTTGCCGTCCACACGGTCTTTCCTTCATCATTTTCTGCCTGAATCTTATAAAAGAGGGTTACACTACCGTCCATGCCTGCGGGAATCATAGCAGAGGGATTATCAGGATCGGTTTTCTTCCCTTCAACAAAGTCATTGGTATCAACAATAAAGCTCCATTTTTTCAGATTATCGCCATCCGCTATCGGAATGCCCTTCCCATCCGCAGTTAATGCCGCAAGAGGATGCAATACGGCTGTAGAATCTCCATGAGCTTTCAGCTTTGCTGTAAACTTATCATCAAAGGATTCGGTAGTAGAGAAACTGACATACACCTTTTTAATCTTACCCGCAGCAGGATTTGCCGTTTGCACTAATCCTGAAAATTGCACAATACCGCCGACCGTTATTACTTCCAGTCCGTCATACTGAGGATTTTTGTTTCCCGCTGTCCACTTTTCTTGACTCGGCGCCTGAATATCAATAATCGGCAGTTTCCCGTCGGAGGCGATCATAATATAGAAGGTTTGTTCCGTCGTATTGTCCAGCTTATCTTTTGCCGTAATATACAGCGGAATCTTAAAGACTTTTCCATTTGCCAAATCAAGTATATTTTCGGAATTATATTTTTCCAGCACATAGGTATCATTTTCACAGTATTTTTCCGCACTTGCAATTGTAAGCGACCATCTAGCAGTACTTAACAGCTCAAAGCGATCCGTTGCCAAAAGAGGACTCCTATTCTTACCAATTCGGCATGTATACGCAGGATCGGTTTTTGGGCGCATTCCTACCCCATCATCCGTAAAAGAACCGTTTATAACCGTCCTGCCGAACAGGTGTTGTTTTGACCAATTATCAACACTATCGGACGCTAAATGCTTTGCATCGGGAAGAGGATTGGTCAAGGATATCTGTGGTCCCAGTTCATCTATTATCACACGCCCTGCCGAACTTGTTATTCTCTTTGCCTTAAGCGTAATGGTGTATTCCCCGCTTGCAAGACCAGCCTTGACAGTATATTCCGTAGGAGCTGCACCGGCTTTATCTGTGACTTTCAGCATCGATGAGGAAGTCGTCCATCCGTCAAAGAAATTACTGTAACCATCAGCCTTGGAGGCAATAACAGTATCACCCTGCTTTACAATAATATCCTCAACCTCTTCCGTTCCTAATGCACCGTCAACATAACAGCCTAATTGTATCTTAAATGGTCCCTTCCGTATCGGTGTCCCGCTATCGCTTATACCGGAAACAGGAAGAACTTTAATAGCAAATTCAGGTATTTCCGAAAGCACTTTGACAGACCTCTCCCACTCCTCAGTATTTCCGGCGCGATCGGTTATCCGCAACGTTACTGTTTCCGTGTTATTTACAGCTATAGGAGTAAAACCGTTAAACGTATAGTTTGTCCCGGATTTTTCCAGCGCAACCAGCTTCCATGCAGGACTGGGATCGGAGGCATTTAAGCTGAATTCAACTTTTTCAACCCCGCTGCCGGTATCCTTTACCTCGCCTTTCAATGTTACCGGTGTTTCATAAGTAGTAATTACCGTTGAAGAAGAACTTGTAAGATGTTCTTTTCCTCCTATCATCACAGATGTAAACTCAGGCTCATCTTTATCGACAAAGAGCGTAACCGTTGCAGAAGCAAGATTATCTGCCTTATCCTTTACTGCTATGTTAACAGTATGTCTCCCCGCCGACAAAGATGAAGTATTAATATTATGTTTCCAAACATCGCCCGTATCTTCTGCCGCTGGATGACCGTCAATCGTAACTCCATCTATTCCGTGCGTATCTGCAGCTTTCACGTTGACTGTTACGGAATTTTTGTTGGTATAAACGGTATCTCCGCTTCTTACCCCTTCCGTATCACCCACTTTCAGTTCGGTAATCTGCGGATTCGCCGCATCATAGGTAAACTCAAGCTCTTTTGTTGCAGGATTCCCGAGCGTATCGTTTGCCGTGAGCGTAATTTTATAGCGGCCTTCTCCATTCGTAGGGCTGTCTACTTCCCACTTGTTGTCGGCTGCAGTAGGAGTTGTATGAAAGGTAAGCAGATTTTCCGTACCCCCGTTATAGGTATAAGCGGCACTCAATGTAGCATAATCTACACCAACACCCTCATCATAAATATCACCTTTGATGACTGGCATCTGTATTACCTTATCCGATACGTTTGCACTGATCACCGGTCCGTCGGCATCATAGTACAGCTGATATTCCTGTATCAGCGAATTTCCTGCTGCCCCATCGTTTGCCTGTACGGTAATGCGATGCCCGGAGCTTTTATCCTCCTCAAATTTAGCCTTCGGTAAGGTAATAGAAACAGGAGAAGCGGAATACGGTATTGATTGTTGATAATATCTGTTACCAGTCGAATCAAGCGGATCGCTGTTATCGTATGATGGTGCAAGGGTACACACAACCGTTCCGGTCGCTGCATGGTTTAATACAACATCAAAAACTGCATTACTACCCTTTCCAATATAGAAGCGTCCCGCCTGGGGGCTTTTCCATTAATCTGCGCGATGCTCACTGCGGGTTTGGCGCCGTTTGTTATCAGCTTAAAGATATATTGCCCGCCGGTTTTATCCTTAGGGTCCGGAACCATGGTATGATCCGGACTATCGCTTTGATCGGAACCGCGTACTTGTAGGATATAATAGCTGCCGATATTAAGATGTTCCAACGTAACGGTAGCTACATAGCTACTGCCTGAGTTTTTAATATCTGCTACCGGAATGTTCAGCTTTTGAATATAGCTTTGCAGTGTTTTTGCCCCAGGATCGCTGTATAAGTCCGTATCTTTATTGACATCGATATTCATACGCGAGCGGAGTTCAGCAGCGGTATCAGCTTTAATCAAATAAAATGCATATTGTTCTGCCGGATTGAGCGGGTCTTCATCGAAATTGGTAGAAAGTTTGATATTGATCTTAGAGCCGGTATATATTTCGTCGTATTCACCGGATGCAATAGGAGCTGTTGAACTGACATCTATCTGATGAGGTGAAAAACCTTCAACGCCATACTTGGGGTTAATCGACGGGTTCAGTATAAAAGTTCCATTACGTTTACTGCCGGTGCCTACCTTTATTTCGGGGTTTTGCAAAAATTTTACAGTTTCTTCAGCTGTCCACCTACTTCCTTCGGGGGGGGGGGGGGGAAAAGAGCGTTCTGAACCGGTACCATACATTCCAACCTGCATTATCGCATAAACATCTGCCGGTTTATAACGGCTTTCATTGAGCATTCTATAGAGATCGTTGTACAAATAATAGGTTGAAGTGCTGTTACCTTCGCCTGTTCCTGTAGTTTTTGACGGATCGGTATATTCCCGTGCACTATCGCTGAGAGTTATGGTGTAAGAGTACGGCTGCGGACCGTTTGCAGCAGTATCTCCGTAGATAGAGCGGTAAAAGCTTTGCATCGGGGTAAAAAACGAATCAACCGTTACATTCAAACTCTTCGGCACATTATACAGCACGGCAGGAGAACCTTTCGGGTTACCTGCAGCATCTTTTGCCGTAATAGTCAATTTCTCTACATCACTTTTATCATATATTTGCCCTTTAAGAGAAAATTTATCGCCGAAGATGTCTGCCTTGGGGTCGGTATAAGCTGCTGCAGCCGTACTGGGGCGGCTCAAAATTAACAAAGGAGGGGTGTTATCTATGGTAAATGCGCTCTCTCCGCGGGTTGTCTTACCGGAACTGTCTTTGACAATAATCCGTACCGTATAAGAACCGTCTTTAACCGGATAATCATGCCCATCACGCCTGTTAATGACAGCACGCCAGCTGTTTGAGTCGGAACTCTTCAGATCGAAAAAATCAACCTGTCTACCTTCAGAATCCAAAATAGTTGCCGTTACCGAGGCAACACTCGTATCGTCAGTTGCCTGTACCGCAAAAATAAAATCGCCTTTAATCACTGCTCCAATAGGCGGATAGATGCTGTGAACTACCGGATCGTTAATATCGATTGAACTGCCTAAACCGATATTGTTTTACACGTAACCAACAATGCGGCAAAACAAACCGTTACGAAAGCGAATAATTTCTGACCTTTGTGTATTTTTAGCATAAAAGCCCTCCTTTGCGTGAAAATGTTCAGCAAGCGTTTACGTATGCACAGCTTCTCCTCAGTGAAACGGCATCATCCAAGCGTATAGACACCTCCATATCATCTATCGGCACAAACCTCTAAAAACTTTAAATAGCGCCATATTCATTATAAAAAAACTCTATAATAATACAAGACATGCAGGCTTTTTCCCTGTCATCCGTGTAGAGAGGTGATGTACACATACCGCATCGAAGTTGTTGATTCTTGACAGAACGATAAATTCACGGCACAATAATAGACTGTTATGTTAGTACGGTACACACAAGGTTCTTCAGGTAAAAACGCTGCAAAAGCATTGATATATACAGAAAAAGACCATGGTATCAAACCGCAAAAAGTTGATAATGAGGCTATTAGGATTGTGAGCGGTTTGCGTAATGCGGGTTACGAAGCCTATATTGTCGGAGGTGCAGTCCGCGACTTGCTCATCGGGAAAACGCCTAAGGATTTTGATATTGTAACATCGGCAGAACCCGCCCGAATCCGCAAAATATTTAAAAACTCCCGGCTGATCGGGAAACGATTCCGGCTTGTCCATATATTTTTCGGCAAAAAAATATATGAGGTTTCTACGTTCCGCTCACTGGAAGAAGGGTCTGTCGGGAATGTCTTTGGTACCATAGATGAAGATGTGCACCGCCGCGATTTTACACTGAATGCACTGTACTATGATCCGCTCAAGAACATCATTGTAGATTATGTGGGCGGAGTTCACGATATCCGTGCTAAACAGCTGCGCCCAATTATTCCCCTTTCCCGTATCTTTGTTGAGGATCCGGTGCGGATGATCCGCGGTGTTAAGTATGCTGCCATTACCCGCGCAGCACTGCCGTTTTTTCTCCGCTGCCGTCTCCACTATGACGCGCCCCTGATTGAATACGTATCTGCCTCACGGCTTACGGAAGAAATCACTAAAATACTGATGAGTGGGTATGCTGCGCCCGTTTTTAAACAGCTCTTGCACTATCGGCTCTTTTTGTACCTCCAGCCTTCCGCGTTTGCTTTTATTGAAGATACGCCGGATTTTGACAAACGCTATTTTGCCAGTATGAAAGAGCTGGACGGTCTGATTGCCGAGCATAAAATCCAGCGGCAAGGACAGGCTCTTGTGTATTTTATCCGTGACTTTTTGCAGCTCATTACCGATTGGAAAGGAGAGCCGCGCTCGGTTTATAAAGATGTGTATGCAGAGTGCCGTCATTTTGTGCTGCCGATGAATCCCCAGCGGATAGAACTGGAATACGCAGTCAAATACTGCCTACGGAAAGGCGGTTTGGATATCCGGCTTACCGGAACTTCTAAGGCAAAGGACGTACCTGTCCGCCGATCCAGAGGCACACCACGTCAAAGCAGTACCGGCAAGCAGCCTGTACGCTCTTCAGGAAAAAAAGGCAGCAAATGAATTAGCAGGAAGCTCAAGGATAGGCTTAATAGGATAACCCTGTTATAATACTGTTATGAACATGATCCGCAAATTACCGATCGGCATACAAAGTTTCGAAAAACTCCGCCGAGACCGTTGCCTTTACATTGATAAAACTCCGTTTCTGTGGCAGCTTGTACAAGTGTCAAGCCCCTATTTCCTCAGCCGTCCGCGGAGGTTTGGGAAAAGCCTCTTTCTTTCAACCCTAGCAGCCTATTTCCGCGGGCAAAAAGAGCTGTTCAAAGACTTGTACCTTGAAAAAGCGGAAGAAAAACAGGCAGCACAAGAAAATCGAACCCCATGGCAAACATATCCGGTGCTGTATTTTGATTTTAATACCGGACTCTATGATAAAGAACAGGCTCTCGCACGGCAGCTCAATATGCTTTTAAACCAATTTGAGGAAATCTACGGAACAAATAAAAATGAAGAAGAACTTTCCCATCGTTTTGCCGGAATTATCAAGCGGGCATATCAGCAAACCGGCAAGCAGGTTGTTATTCTTGTAGACGAGTATGATAAGCCGCTTCTGCAAACGATGGGTGTCAATGAAGAGCTGAACGAACACTACCGTAATACGCTCAAATCATTTTACTCTGTCATTAAAACCTGTGATGAATATATCCGCTTTACCTTTTTAACTGGGGTAACAAAGTTCAGCAAGGTCAGCATTTTCAGCGATTTGAATAACCTCCGTGATATATCAAT
This sequence comes from Treponema sp., assembly GCF_052169735.1. Lineage (GTDB taxonomy): Bacteria > Spirochaetota > Spirochaetia > Treponematales > Treponemataceae > Treponema. The sequence continues at coordinate 3,282 of NZ_JBQNBW010000026.1, read as the reverse complement.
GGAAGAAGACTATGCCGGTATTTGCGGTATTACACAAGAAGAGTTGGAGACGAACTTCCAACCGGAGATACAATCACTCGCAATACGGCAGAATATGGACTATGCGCAGGCATTAGCAGCCTTAAAGCAGTGGTATGACGGCTACTTATTCCACCCGGCAGGGAAAGGAATGTACAATCCCTTTAGTGTACTGAGTGCCTTAGTCAAAAAAGAGATTAAAAGCTATTGGTTCGGTACGGGAACTCCGACCTTTTTAGTCAACTTCTTAAAAGAAGCGCATTATTATATTCCCGATCTGGACGGAAAGGTTGAACTTGATGAAGAAGGCTTACAAACCTATCGGGCGGTTGCTCAAGATGCATTGCCGATTCTGTTTCAAGCAGGGTATTTAACGATTAAGACATACATCCAAGAAGCAGGGATGTATCGGCTTGGCTTTCCGAATAATGAAGTCCGATATGGCTTTTTGAAGAATCTGCTGCCTGCGTATTCGGGACTGCCGTTTGTGGAGACGGGAAAATCGGTATGGAAGTTTGTGGAAGATATTCGAGCGGGGAATGTAGAAGGGGTTATGGAGCGGCTCAAGGCGATCATTTCCGGTATTGCCTATGATAGCTTCACAGAAGAAAACTTGAAATTGCGGGAGCAAAACTATCAAACAGCTGTGTATCTCGTCTTTACACTGATGGGGCAGTTTGTACAGACGGAAGTACATTCCGCTAAGGGAAGAGCAGACTGTGTACTCAAAACGGTTGATGCTGTTTATATCTTCGAGTTTAAGCTCTCCGGCAATGGCAGTGCGGAAGATGCCCTGAACCAGATAAAAAAGAATGGCTATGCGGAAAAGTACAAGGCTGATGGAAAGAAGATTGTGCTGATAGGAAGTTCTTTTGACGAAGAACTAAGAACGATCAATGATTGGAAAACAGATGTGCTGGAAAGCAGACACTGTTATTCAGAAAAAAAAGATCGCAAAAACACTGCGGACTAAGCTTTGAGCATCTGCAAAAAAATCAGGTATCGATTTTTAGCAGATGCCTCATCAGCAAAGCCGCTGCAATCTTACGCTTTATAAACCGCCTAAAAAGATACCCGCAATTACCAAGAGCAGACACACCGGCACAAATACATACTGCATATACGGCGCGTACCACCTGCCGATCTTGTGCTTTGCATAAAGATTGATATTGTCAAGCGCTTTCTGTGCGCCGTATACCCAAAAAATCAGGAAGCCGGCAGTAACAGCAGCAAGCGGAAAGATAATGATAGCAACGGTGTCGGTAAAAGTACCAAATACGTTCATATCAAAGTTGAGCGGAATAGCGATGCACGCTGCTAACAGGGAAATAATAAGCGCTGCTTTTTTACGGCTGAGTGAAAACTTGGATATGAGGGACTCAACCGGCACTTCAAGCATAACAATGGACGAAGTAAGCGCTGCGAATAACGCACAGAGAAAAAAGAGCGCCCCAAACACATATCCTGCCGGCATATTGACTACAATCTTGGGGACTGTAATAAAAAGCAGAGCAGCTCCCGCCTGCGGATTAATTCCAAGCGAAAATGCAGCCGGTATCGTAAACAGGGCGCACATAACCGAAGCCAAAAGGTCAAGCCCTGCTGTTTGGCAGGCTGTTTGCGGAATATCTGTTTCTTCCGGCATATAGCTTCCATATACCAGCATCGCAGCTCCGCCGAGGCTCAGGGTAAAAAACGCCATACCGAGGGCGTATATCCAAATACGGAAATGGCTGAGCGCTTCCCATTTGGGTGTCAGCATTGCCGCAACCCCATACAGTGCATTCGGCAGTGTGAGCGCCCGTATCACCATAATCATAACCACAACATAGAAAGTTGCCATCATCACCGTAGTAAAGCGTTCAATCCCTTTTTGAATACCTAAGCTGACAATGAGTGCGGTAACAAGAATTGCTGCAAGTGTCCAAGGAATATTCGCAGGTGTTCCCGCAAAGGATGAAAAGAACCCTTCTTCCATAATAGGAAAACTATTTGCAAGCGCAAGTACCAGATAGCGCAAAATCCACCCGATAATAACCGTATAAAACGAAAGAATGCCGATTAAAGCCGCAACAGGAAACCAGCCGATGCCTTTGAGGATGGGATTGTTTGTTTTTTCAGCCAACACTGATTCAAAAGCGATAACAGGGCCCTTCCTCATTTTACGTCCAAAAGCATACTCCCCCATTAGTCCGAACGATGAGAATCCGAAGAGGAAGAACAAATAGGGGATAAGAAATGTAATACCGCCAAATTCTCCTAAGCGGGCAGGAAACATCCAAATATTTGCCAAACCCATTGCTGAGCCGACACAGGCAAGCAGAAGTCCGATCTTTGTTTTAAACAATTCTCTTCTTTGTTTCGCCATAAACCCCTCAACCGTCATTATTGAAATGATAAAAACCCAAAAAATACAGCAATACTCCATGCCGTTAAATAACAAGGCGGCATAATAGCACAAATTACGGTTTATTGGGAACCGCTACAGCTTTCATAATGCATTATTAGCTTCTTTAGTTTGGGCGGCTGGGAATGTCCCGAAAGTAACCAAGTTTTGGGACATCCCCACCGATCTCCGGCTCCAATCTTCTCCCCTCTACGGCTTGTTTTACGCCGGCTTTTCCGGTAAACCTGCAAAGCCGGCCTTCTGGTTATTACAATCGGGGAGAAGGATATCCGCCTCCGCTCATGCCGCTGAGGAGCTTAGGGTGGAGCCCCCAATGCAGTCTACGTCGAGGATTATTTTCAGCAGCGGCATGGACGCCATTGTTCAGAAATGTACGTCCGTGCACATCGGTAGAGAGGTACACGGATATATAGTTTTGACGGTAGATATGCCGTATCTCCAGCGCTTTTGCAAATAGATGGTACAAATACGAGGCACGAGCACAAATTAACCGCAGGTCTGTTGAAAAGCGTACTTCCGTGTACGCTTTTCAACGACAAGTTTTTCTAGTGAAAAACTTGCTACTGCGTGGAACCACGGACATCCCTGTCCGCTCTGATACGTTGAGAATTTTCAGCAGCGGCACGGATGCCATTGTTCAGAAATGTACGTCCATGTACATTTCAAAACTGCGAGTTTTTCATAAACGAAAAACTCGATACTGTATGAAACCACTGCCATCCTGTCAGAGAAGCGATGTTTCGCGGTGACGCGAAACTCGTAGTCAAAGCTATACACGGATGTATAGCTTTGACGGTAGATGTGCCGTATCTCCAGCGCTTTTGCAAATAGATGGTACAAATACGAGGCACGAGCAC
>NZ_JBQNBW010000025.1:0-34013 GCF_052169735.1 Treponema sp. | reverse complement strand
ATACTTCATAATACACTCCTACTATGATCTATAAACAAGCATCGCGCTGATTATCCCGAAACGCACGGTTCATGTCAATAGGAGCGGTTCCGTCTTCAGGGATTCCGCATTATAAGAAGCTAGAAACTTTTTATCAGTATTTTTGCGCAACTGAGTTTCAGTAGTGGCACGGATGCCATTGTTCAGCAATGACCATCCGTGGACATTGCTGAACTTCGAGTTGTTCATAAACGAAAAACTCGATATTGTATGGAACCACTGACATCCTGTCAGAAGAAACGATGTTTCAGCTGTGCTGAAACTCGCTCTTTCCATCGTACACGGATGTACATTGCTTCTATACCTACACGGCACTCTACAAACACAAGCACTAGGGTGTCTTCTCAAAACTCAGATATAGTCTTTAGCAAATGTCCTGCATTTTTTATCGGCATACTTTATCAGATGAAATTTATTTTCAAACACGTACTACACAAAACTGAAAAAACAAGATAAACTTCTATAAAGCATTGTCAAAGGGGGAAAGGTAGTTATGATGCAACGTATTCCCGAAACAGAACAAAACAATCCTGTTTCATATCAAATCGATACAAAAACGACTGTTGAGATTTTGACGATTATCAATAACGAGGATAAAAAAGTGCCCGATGCTGTTGCTCAGTCGATTCCGCAGCTTACAAAGCTTGTTGACCATGCGGTTTCGATATTTGAAAACAACGGCAGGCTCTTTTATATCGGTGCAGGCACATCGGGCAGAATCGGAGTACTCGATGCATCCGAATGCCCCCCGACATACGGAGTTTCTCCGGAGATGATTCAAGGGCTTATAGCAGGAGGTGATGAGGCTCTCCGGCGCTCTGTGGAAGGAGCCGAAGATGATGATTCGATGGGGATCGAACAGCTCCGCGCTGCCGGATTTTCAGCACAGGATATGCTGATAGGAATTACCGCATCAGGTTCATCTCCCTATGTGCTCGGAGCCATGCGTTATGCCCATTCGATCGGCAGCGTAACCGGTGCGTTGAGCTGCAACAAAGAGTCCTGCACATTTAAGATTGCCGACTATACTGTTTTTTTACCGGTTGGTCCGGAAATTATTACCGGTTCCACAAGAATGAAGGCAGGTACTGCACAGAAACTGGTATTGAATATGATCTCAACTACGGCTATGATTAAATTAGGAAAGGTATATAATAACTTTATGATAGACCTTATGCCGCTCAATACCAAGCTGATAGAACGGTCAAAACGGCTGATCGATGAAATCACCGGCTGCGGAGCGGTAACTGCAGCACAGATATTCGACGCTTCAGGGGGAAAAATACGGACAGCGGTGGTAATGGCAGCGCTCCATGTTACACGGAATGAGGCAGAAAGGTTGCTGCAAAAAGGAAAAAACAATATCAATACTGCATTTAAAATCTATAACGAGGAGGGGCAGTAAATGAGTACACGCTTTTTCGGCATTGACGGCGGCGGGAGCCAATCTCGCCTTGCGGTGTATGATGCAAATGGTACCCGGCTGGCATGGGTTGCGGGAGGTTCCACTAACCGCTATACGGTAGGTTTTGAACCCGCCTGCATGAATATCCGTGCACTCATTCAGAAAATGCAAGAGGCATACGATATTGACGTGCGGGAGTGCATAGCCGGCTGCTTTGCTTCCGCCGGATTGACAGAAAATGCCGAAAAAGATTCTTTCCGCCGGTTTTTTCTCAGTGAAAACATCCGTATGCCGGTTATGCTCTGTAATGATGCATTCGCCGCTCTTACCGGCGGAACCGGTAAAAAAGAAGGGATGATTGTTGTCAGCGGAACTGGCTCTATCGCAGCAGGTATGGATATGCATGGAAACACGGTACGGGCAGGAGGGCTTGGGCACCTTATCAGTGATGAAGGCTCCGGCTTTAAAATTGGGCTGGACGGAATACGCGCTGCAACTGCCGCATGGGAACACCACGGAGCTGCTACTATCCTAACCCCTATGCTGTTTGCTCACTATCAGATCAATACCATACGGGAACTCTTTCCCTTCCTCTATACCCGCTTTGATAAGTCAAAAATTGCGTCCTTTGCCCCAAGCGTGTTCCAAGCAGCGCGGCAGCGGGATGCAACAGCAGCAGCTATTCTGCACACTGCAGCACATGAACTTGCATCCCTCGCCCGCAGTGTCTATGACAGCCTATTCTCGGAAACAGCAGTTGAACTCGTCTTTTCCGGCGGGGTATTAGACAACGAACCGGTTTTTGCACGGCAGCTTGCCGCATATATCACCGACTCTCTTCCGCATGTAAGGCTTATCCGCCGCCGCTTTGATGCTGCTACCGGAGCGTGCATCCTCGCGGGGTTGAACCTCCCCGGTACAAAGTAACCGACTCCCCCAACGCAGCTTGTGAGCATTACCCCGCCGCACGAATACACCTGTTTGACAACAAAGTTATCGAGCAGGTGTATTATCTTCATAATTAAATTCTACTTTACTTTGAATAATAATTTCATCAAGAACTTTATCTAAATATCCATGTTTATCGACTTCATTTAAATACAAAATAAGCATGGGAATGTTTATAACTTCATCAATTGATTTCATATATCGTTCAACAATCACTTCTATCCCATATTGCTGAATTGCATTTTCCCGAATATATTTTAATATATCTTCAACAGATTCATTCGTTTTTATAACAAATTTTACCGGATAATGTTCAAGTTTATCTATGTCAAGAAAATATTTCCTAACATTCAATGTTTCAGTTACTTGATAAAAATTTCCAAGCGGTTTCATAACGAAATCAATACCGCCATCATTCGCATTAGTTCTACCTGTTTTATAAAGTTTCAAATTTTCTTCCTGAAGATTAATTTTATCGTAACCCCAAAAAACTTTTTTGTCCCAATAAAAATATTTTAAAATTGCAAAACTAACTATCTCAAATAATCGTGCATCAACATTTGGTTCAAGTAAACTTGAAATGAAAGAAAAGATTTTTTCTCTCTCTGTTAAATGTAATTTTTGAAGTGTTTCACAAGAAGTGATAAATTTTTCAAAAGCATTTTTCTTTACCTGGATATATTCGTTGATAATATTAATTATAATTTTACTGATGTCATAATATTTACCGGATATTTTAACTTGAAGAAAATTTTTATTTATCCAATATCTATTTGTAGAAACATCTCGAATAATCACAGCTTCTTGTATAACTGGAAAATATTTATGAAATTCTTGATTCAATCTATGATTCAATGCATGATTTTGTAACTTATCGCCAAATGGCAACTCTCTTTGGCGAGTAAATAAATCAGAAAACACTGCCCCTTCATAATCTTTATATTCTTTTCTGTTATCAAAAACAACCTTTATATAATCTTCAACTAAAACATACATTGCATAAAGATTCGCAAAACTACCGCGTGCTTTTGACCCTCGGTTTGCAGATTTTGTTTTAATATTGATATACTCCAATAGTGGAGATGCCTGTAAAACTTCCATTCCATCAATGTTAAGCAAATTTTCGATTTGACAAATAATTATTTTAGTAAAATCATGAACAACCATATTGATTCCTATGCGAATAAAAAAGGCAATGTTTCTTGAGCTTGAGATACTTTTTTTTCATATATTTTTGGTTCACGGGAAATATCTTCACCGTTATATTCAGTCTTATTTAACACTCTACGAAGTCCGATTTTAAAATACTCTTCTGAAATATCGATTCCAATAGATTTACGCCCTAATAAATTTGCAACATACGAAGTTGTAAAAGTTCCAGAAAATGGATCCAAAACAACTTCTCCTTCATTACTGGAAGCCTTAATTATTCTTTCTAATAGAGCCACAGGCTTTTGAGTCGGATGATTTTCATATTCATCCATCCGATATCGAACTCTTGAAAAATTCCATACATTGCCCGGAACTTTTTCAGTATTATACTGAGTCGGTATGGGTTTTCTATAATCTATAAGCTTTCTTTTCGAGCCGGTTTTTGCTTCAATTAAAATATCATCTGCATTAAAACAATATTGTTTTTTATCTTTTACACAAAACAAAATAGGTTCGTACATTGAACCATAATATTTTTTTGCCTGCACGCCGGAGCTATCATAGCTCCAAATTATTCTAGAAAGGATAGTTAATTTCGAACGTATATAAATATCAAAATAAGGCATAAATTGAGTTGAAGTCATAATATACATTGAACCAGTTATTTTTAGTTTATTTATGCATGCATCAATCCATTTATAACACCATGTAAGATATTCTTCATCAGAAGTCCATTTATCTATAGTTGCATCAAATTTTTTTCCAATATTGTATGGCGGATCAATGAATATCAAATCAACAGAATTTTCAGGAATTTGAGAAAGCCCCTCAAATACGTCTGCACATATAATTTGATTATTTCTATCACAATAAGACTTCATATTGTGTGTTATAGCATAAATTTAGATTTTTATAAAGTGGTTCCACTACTGGCTCCCCCAACGCAGTGTGTGAGCATTACTCCGCCGCACGAATACACCTGTTTGACTACAAAGTTATCGAACAGGTGTATTATCTACCGCTATCCTGCAATGCTTCCGCTGGGGTTTTTGTGGGCATTTTCTATTCCCTCGATATGTCCCGTGTGGGTAATCAGTGCATTAAGTGTGCCGATCGTGCGGCTTGTTTCCGCTTCAACATCCCGCGTTTTTGCCACTACATCGGTGAGACTCTGAATACTGTTGAACATCACGGTTAGCTCGGTATTCACATTTTCAGTTGCCTGCGATAAATCGGCAAAACTCTCTGCAATTTTTTGTTTTAATTGATCAGCTTTGGTTTGTTCAGCACGGACATCGCCCGATTGATCTGCTAAAGAACGCATTGCAGTGTTCATCCGCTCTGTTTGCATATCAATTTCCTGCAAGAAAGAGGAAACATCCGCTAATGTTGTTTGGAAATTATTCACTTGCACACTGATATTCTCAAAACTCTTCATCAGGACATCAGATGCGCTGGCAGAATCCCGAATGGTTTGATTTATATGCTTTAAAACTTTACCGGTATTATCCGCCTCATGTGCAGAAATTTCCGCCTTTTTAGTGTCTTTACTTGCGCTAACCATAATAACCCGCCGCACAATCTTGTACACATCCCGCGGATACGCAACTGTCCGGTATAAAAGCCCATTTTTCCGCTAATTAAAAAGCGGGATTCCCGAGTAAAATCTTTGTTCCTCAGATCGAGGACCCCGTTTTGAATAGTCTACGCAAAGAGTGGACACAACCCAGCAAACAGCACAACACCCAGAAGCGTTTTCTTCATAGCATCTCTCCTTTCTCTGTTTTTAAGGAACCGCTATATCATACATCACCGCATTTGCCGCAGATACGGGCAGCAAGCGCTTCCGCTGTAAAGCCCAGGTGTTCGGCAACCTTTTTCGCCGGCCCTGATTCTCCAAAGCGGTCAATCGAGACAATATCCATACGGGGATCGAGTACCCAGCCTTCCCAGCCTTGTTTAACCCCGGCTTCCGCTACTATCGACCGATGGGAAGCGTCTCCCGCGAGCTGCTTCCGGTATGTATCGCTTGCCGTATCCAGCAGTTCTTTCGAGGGCACAGATACAACCCGAACCTGCTGAGGAGCCGCAAGCCCGGCAGCTTCGCACGCCATACTCACCTCCGAACCGGTTGCCAGAACCGTAACATCGGGGGAACCTTCCGTATTCCGTATAATATAAGCGCCGGAATTTTTCATCAGTGTCTTCCAGTCAGGATCAGCCTTTTGCAATACCGGTAGGTTTTGGCGGCTTAATAAAAGACAGGTAGGACGGTCTTTTTGCTCAAGCGCCATCCGCCATGCAACGGCGGTTTCCTCCGCATCAGCAGGACGGAGCACAAGCACATTAGGAATAGCCCGGAGGCTTGCGAGTACCTCAACCGGCTGGTGCGTGGGGCCATCCTCTCCGACAAAGATTGAATCGTGTGTTAAAACATAGATTGAAGGGATCTTCATCAATGCCGCAAGCCGGAGCGCCGGGCGGAGATAGTCTGAGAACACCGCAAAGGTTGCACAGAACGCACGGAAACCGCCATGCAGCTGAATACCGTTGGTAATAGCAGCCATCGCAAACTCTCTAATACCGAAGTGGATATACCGCCCATCCCGAGAATCTGCGGTATACGTCCGCACATCCTGCAGAGCAACCGCATTAGGTCCCTGTAAATCAGCTGAACCGCCGACCAAATTGGGAAATGCTTTTGCAAAGACATTCAATGCAGTCTTTGAAGCAGCCCGCGTTGCAATCTGCTCCCCAACCTTAAAAACGGGGTCGGCAACGCCATCCAATACCTTCCGATCAATACCGCCTCCCTCAAAAAAGCCATCCCATTCTTTACGCAGTGCAGGATGGGCGGCGCTCCATGCAGCAAAACGGGTATTCCAGTCCGCTTCCTGTTTTTCAAAACCTTTTTTCCGGTCGGCAAAATAGGCGTATGCTTCAGGAGCAACAAAGAACTGCTCCGCGGGATTAAGTCCCAAATGCTCCTTTGCCTGTGCAAGTTTTTCCTTTCCAAGCGGAGCGCCGTGAGCTGCCGCAGTTCCTTCCACCGCAGGCGCCCCCTTCCCTATCACCGAGTCCAGCATAATCAGCGACGGACGCGGATCTTTTTTCGCCTGCTCGGTCAGTGTTTCTATATCACTGTAGGAATACATTGATCCGTGCAGTACCTGCCAGCCGTAAGACTCGTACCGCTTTGCAATATCTTCCGTAAAGGCAATATCGGTGGAACCGTCAATCGTTATCTTATTTTGATCATAGTATACAATGAGTTTGCCCAGTTTCAGCGTCCCGGCAAGACTCGATGCTTCGGAAGAAACCCCTTCCATCAAACAGCCTTCGCCGACAAGCGCATAGGTATAGTGGTCAACGATGGTGTAATCCGCAGTGTTGAACCGGGCAGCAAGCATAGATTCCGCCACTGCCATACCGACTGCCGTTGCAATTCCCTGTCCCAGCGGTCCCGTTGTTGCCTCAACCCCTGGAGTCATACCGTATTCAGGATGCCCGGGACAGCGGGAACCAACCTGCCGGAACGAGCGGATGTCATCAAGACTGAGATCATACCCTGATAAGTGCAAAATCGAATATAACAGCATTGATCCGTGTCCGGCAGATAAAATAAACCGGTCGCGGTCTACCCACTGAGGGTTCTGAGGATTATGCCGTAATAGTTTTCCATATAAAACCGCTGCAAGCTCAGCAGCTCCGAGCGGCAAACCGGGATGTCCGGAATTTGCTTTTTCGATTGCGTCAATGGAAAGGCTCCGTATTGAAAGGGCTATAGCATCAAGTTCTTTATTCATCATTCCTCCAAAAGGGGCGGGAATCTCCTCAAAACTCACGAGTTTAGAGGTTCCCGTGTATTTTAAGGCTGGGGGATAAGTTCCAGCAGCTCCGCAATAATTTCATCGGCACTGATATTTTCCGCACTTGCCTCGTACGAAAGCTTTAAACGATGACGCAAAATGGGATAAGCAAGCGCTTTTACATCCTCAGGCAGTACATAGTCACGCCCATTGAGCAATGCCCGCACTTTTGCACAGCGGTACAAGGCAATACTCGCACGGGGAGAAGCTCCAACAGTGATATAGCTCAAGTAACTCCCCCGCGGCAGTTCCGTATGTTTTTCCTCAATGGGGCGGGTAGCTGCAACAAGCGACACCATATAGGTTTGCAGCCCCTCCGTGCAGCGAACCCGGTCTGCCGCCAGACGGAGTATCTGTAACGCCTCTACCGGCAGCACAGGAGCAGCGCCGCTTTGCTCATCTTTTTTCGCCGATGCCGTAATCCCGGCACTTTTCAGCATAATCACCAGCTCATCCGCAGGTTTTGGATAGGGTACAAAAAGCTTAAAGAGAAAACGGTCGAGTTCCGCTTCGGGTAAAGGATAGGTACCTTCTTGCTCAATAGGGTTCTGCGTTGCCAGCACAAAAAAAGGCTGCGACAGGGGGTAGCTGTGCTCACCGATGGTTACCTGCCCTTCTGCCATAGCTTCCAGCAATGCGGACTGCACCTTTGCCGGAGCGCGGTTAATTTCGTCAGCCAATACAACGTGCGCAAAAAGCGGTCCCCGGCGCACTGAAAAACGGCGTGCATTCGGGTCAAAAATAAGGGTGCCGGTAAGATCGGCAGGCAGCAGATCCGGTGTAAACTGAATACGCTTAAACGTCAGCTGAGACAGCTCTGCAAATGTCCGCACCGTCAGTGTTTTAGCAAGTCCGGGCGCACCTTCGAGCAAAACATGACCGCCTGCAATATAGGCAATAAGAATATCATTGATAAGCTGTTCCTGCCCGATTACAGACACAGCCATTTGCTTCTTTAATGCAGCTGCACATTGCAGCGCCTCGCTTTGTGAACCTTCCATATCTTTATAAGTGTATGCGAATTTTTCATTCTGCGCAAGGATTGTTTTAAAGTTTCTCAATTAGTATCTTTTGCAGTTTATTTTTAGAAGTTACTGCACGGACAATAATAAGGATACTGCCATGAATTTCAAAAAATGAACTTTGCAGTCACAAATTTGCTGCCCTTGTACTTCGGCTTTATAGCAATTCCTCAAATCAGCTGCAGTTCTCAGAGAGTTCCGCTGTTTTTGTTTCGAGGAGTCATAAGAATCTTTTTTGCCCCCATAATATAAATGCATACCCCGATAAAGATCAACAATGCTATAATACCGATAATTTTCATAACCAGACCGCCTCTTTTCCCAAGAAAGTAGACAAGCCAAAAGAGCGCAGAAATATTACATATTGCAGCAATTGCATCAAAGGCTGCAAACTTATAAAACGGAAATCCGACGAAACCCGATGTCATCGTGATGATATTCCGAATACCAAATGGAATAAAACGTCCAAACAAAAAGGTTAAAAATCCGTGCCGTTCCAATTGATCGGATATGCGCTGTACTCTCTCTTTATTTATTAGTTTAGAAAAGAATTTTATGCGGATGCATCTGTGGCCTAAAAGCCATCCCCAAAAATATACGAGATAATCGCTCAGGATAGCGCCTGTATAGAGTGCAAGACAAAACGAAGGGATAGACGCGGCTTCTTGCTTACAAAGCAGCGCCGTACTAATCACAATCAAATCTTCTGAAATAGGGAGGTTAAACCCTCCCAAAAATAAACTTATAAAAATAACTAATGGAAAATAGGAAATATAATTGCCTATCCACAGGGTACATGCCTGAAACATTAGCGGAATCTATCACATCTCTGATAATTGTTCAAGTTCGTTCAGCCAAACGGCAGCGCTCATATCACTCGGCATCCTCCATGCGGTACGGGGAGAAAAACTGCCGAATCCTACTGCCGGTCCATCAACAGCACAAGAACGCTTAAACTGCTGAGAGAAGAAGCGACGGTAAAACAGCCTCATGCAGCCGATGATTTGCTGACGCGTATACCGTGGTTTAGTATCTGATATAAAACAGTGTTCTGCAAGTAAAAGTATCTTTGCCGGTGAAAAATCCGTATGCAGGAGGTAATACAGGAAGAAATCATGCAGTTCATAAGGACCGAGGATATCTTCAGTCTTTTGCACAATGGTTTGATCTTGGGCAGGCAGCAATTCGGGACTAATGGGAGTGTCAAGAATATCGCGGACAATACCTTCAGCCTCCGTATACCGCGCTTCATCAGGGAAGAATACAGCAGGATGCGATGCTGCATAACGGATGCAATGCCGCAGAATTGTCTTTGGAATACCGGCATTCACATTGTACATCGACATGTGATCTCCATTATAGGTTTCCCAGCCTAGCGCCGATTCGGAAAGATCTCCGGTACCAACCAGTAAAGCGCCGAGCTGATTAGCCTTATCCATTAAAATTTGGGTGCGTTCCCGCGCTTGTGCGTTTTCATAAACCGTGTTGCAAAGATCAGCAGGATGATCAATATCTGTAAAATGCTGCACAAGAGCCTTTTCTATCGGAATGGTAAGAACAGTACAGCCAAGCAATTCGGCAAGGCGGAGCGCATTTGACTTAGTACGGGCGGTAGTACCAAAGCCCGGCATGGTTATTGCAGTTACAGAAACATTTGAGATTTTCAGCATCCGGGAAGCAAGTACGGCAATAAAGAGTGCTAATGTAGAATCTAAACCGCCGGAAACACCGACAACTGTTTTAGTACAGCCGGTATGATGCATTCGTTTTGCAAGTCCTCTCGCTTGAAGCTCTAACACCTGTGAAAAAAAGACTTCCCGCGCATGTCCGCCCTTTTGAATACTAAGCGGAATAAAGGGACAAGGATTGCGCGGACGGATGAGCAGTACACCGCGTGAAGGGAGCGCCGGTATAGGAATACGGCTGTATCCTGTGCGCGTACGGGCTGCAATAGCTGCTGATTCGCAATCTATATCGGCAAGAGTGATGGCAGATTCATCAGTATAGCCGATAAAACCAGGATTATCTGCCGTTGCAAAAGAAGAAAGCTCAAAGCCACTCCCCGTTGCAAGAAGCTCTCCATTTTCATAGATGCCGCGCTCGCCGGCGCACACGGTATCGGTAGTTGATTCTCCCCAGCCGGCATTGACAAACACATAAGCATTATGTCCGTGCTTTGATTGAGCAGCTGCATGACGGCAGAACTCAGTAAAAGAGCCGGCAAAAGAAGACTTTGCCAACGGCTCTACATACAACGCTGCACCGCACTGATTTCCTACCGTAAACGAAAACTGCCCGCCTTCAAACGCAAAAACCATATCAGCGCCAAAGGGAATAGCAGTATTTTGCAATGCCGGAAAAAGAGTTTCGGTAGTACTGCCGGTATACGAAGAAAACGCAGCATTATCCCTGCCGTCCAGAGGCACAATGCCATAGATAGTCCCCCTGCTGAACACTGCTGCAGCGCTATAGATACTGCCGTCAACATAAACCGGTACACCTACAACACCGGCAATAGGAAGGAGCGCCGTTTGCTTCACAATAAAGGCAAGCTGCTCCTCTGCTGCACGGAGAAGAACCCGCTGCGTAAAAAGGTCTCCGCAGCTCGCCGAAGTCAACGCAAGAGCTGGGAATACCGCAAGATCAGCTCCCAAGTCGGCGCTTTTCTGCAAAAGGCTGATAATATATCCGGCATTCTTGGCACAATCCCCCACTGTACACGGCGGCACAACTGCTGCAAGCCGGTAAAATCCATAATCATGTATTGTCATCTTTCACCTCGGTTAAAACAAATACTGCACGGAATAGTAAACCTATTCGGCAACATAGTTGGAAACCTCTAAAAACATCAAGCCTATCGGCTTGTTCTGTAAGGAAATGATTTATCGTATCTGCTAACGCGGATTGTGAATCAGTTTTTAAGAAGTTTTCTTTAAATTTAGTTGCGAACATATCTAGTGTACCATAAATCATATCGGGCGCTCAATTCCCATCGCTACAGCAAGTTGATGCAGGAACCATACGGCTTCTTGAATTGATAGCCGTGATTATGTTATAAAAGAAAACATAGAAGGGCTGCATTCAGAATAAACAAGGCAAAGTGCCGTAGTATTATCCCTTCGGCACGAATAAATTGTGCATCAGCTTTTCAAAAATAAAAAATATCCCTTTGAGCGGATTCCTTTAGCCGAAACCGCATCGGCGATATATAACACTATAAATATGAATAAGATACGCACACGGTACATCACATTGTGAAGCGGTTAAACGAATTACAGCATGGAGGCATCAACATGGCTAAAACAAAATCGGAAATAAATCAAGTTACAAATATTACCGACACAGATGAAAAACTTAAAGCGCTGGAAGCAGCACGGCTGCAAATTGAAAAAGAGTTTGGAAAAGGCTCTCTGATGAAGCTGGGATCAAAGACTGAAACGAGCGGTATCGAGGTAATTCCCTCAGGCAGTATTTTACTTGATGAAGCACTTGGTATCGGCGGATATCCGCGCGGACGGATTATTGAAATCTTCGGGCCGGAGTCTTCAGGAAAAACCACGCTTGCACTGCACGTTGTTGCCGAAGCGCAAAAAAGAGGCGGAATCGCCGCCTTCGTGGATGCTGAACATGCACTCGACCCTCAGTATGCGCAAAAACTCGGTGTGAATATTGATGAGCTCTGGGTAGCACAGCCCGATGCAGGAGAGCAAGCCCTCGAAATAACCGAAAACCTGGTGCGTTCCGGCGCTGTAGATGTTATCGTTGTAGACTCGGTAGCGGCTCTGACACCGCAGGCAGAAATCGATGGAGAAATGGGTGATTCACACATGGGCTTGCAGGCACGGCTTATGAGTCAAGCGCTGCGCAAGCTGACAGCTATTATCTCCCGCTCAAAATGTATTTTGATCTTTATCAATCAGATCCGTATGAAAATTGGAGTCTCATACGGAAATCCTGAAACAACAACCGGCGGCAATGCGCTGAAATTTTATGCATCGGTACGGGTCGAAGTCCGTAAAGGTGAGGTACTCGGTAAAGATGAGGATGAAGCATGGGGAAACAAGGTGCGGATTAAGGTAGTAAAGAACAAGGTTGCCCCGCCGTTCCGGAAAGTAGAGCTTGAAATCCTCTTTGGGAAAGGTATATCCCCCTACGGCAGCCTCCTTGACTGTGCAGTTAAGTATGAACTGATTGATAAAAAAGGCGCATGGTACTCATATAAGGAAGATAAGATAGGGCAAGGACACGATAATGCGGTAAAATTTTTAGAAAATAATCCGGAAATTGCGATCGACCTTGAAAAAACACTCCGCGCCCAGCTTTTCCCGAATCAAAAATATGTATCGAGTTTTGCTGTGAATGAACAAGCAGCCGGAACGGATAGCACACAGCAATCCGGTACGGGACAGGCAGGCAAGACCGCCGGCTCAGGAAAATCGGCAGCTTCCTCAAAAAATGCCGAAGATACGGCTGCCGGTAAATCATCAGTTTCGCTAAAAAACACTGAAACAGCAGATACAGAGATAAAAGCAGAAGATACTTCTACCAAAGGAAAAAAATCCATGCTGGAAAAAGCCTCTCTTGCTGCCGAAAAAGCTCAAACACTGGATGCCGCTCCGGCACACAAACCTAAACCGAGTACCGGTTTTGATGGCGATAACGAATTATTTTAGTTATTTGAGCTATGCTTTTCTAACCCCCTGATCTTCAAGTCCGGCAAGCATAACCGCAAGAGGGGTCTTGCTTACCGGATCACAATAATCAGGGTGCAATTCCAGCAATGGTATCAGTGCAAACGCACGCCGGTACACAGCCGGGTGCGGTATGGTAAGCGGCGGTTCTTGGAGAGAAACCTGCTGCTGTCCAAAAAAAAGAATATCAATATCAAGGGTGCGGGGCCCTTTCGGAATTTCACCTGCCCTATTCCGCCCATAGTC
Source organism: Treponema sp. (assembly GCF_052169735.1). GTDB lineage: Bacteria > Spirochaetota > Spirochaetia > Treponematales > Treponemataceae > Treponema. Next base: position 20,641 of record NZ_JBQNBW010000025.1, on the reverse strand, counting down.
AGCCTCAATATGTTGGACAGCAGCAAGGAGATCAGCGGGCGTGCCTGTATAACCGCCGGATACTACCATATTATAAAAATCGTCTTGATCAAAATAATCCTGCGGCTTGGTAATATACAGAGAAGAAGCACGCAATCCCGTTAGCACAGCGGATAGCCGCTCCACCGCCGCAGCAAGTATCGCTTTTGAATCTCCCCGATTTGAACCGAGTCCCAATATAATTGTTTCCATACTGCTACGTCCGCGCTATTTTCAGCATACCGATACTCAGCAGCGTAAAAATGAAAAATGGCAGTGATGCACCCGCCAGCGGAGAAATATATTCCCACTTCGCAAACAGCATGGTCATCATTTCCGTTACATAATAGAGGGTTGCAAGAGACAAACTGAACAGAAGGCTCATCAGTAGGATATTCTTTTTAAAGCGCCCGCCCACCGAAACCGAAAAAAAGAGCACGATAAAGATCGTAAACGGGAATGAAAACCTCCGGTAATATTGTGAAAGATATTCATGATAGGGAGCCCCTATTTTTTTAAGATTATCAATAAAAACTTTCGCCTGTGCCGTTGTCATTTCGTCGATTGAGGTGATATTCCGTTGAAATGTTTCAGGCGGTTCGGTAAAAAGCCTATCATCAATGCTATCTTCATACAGTACCTCAGCCCCGCCGACAAAAGTATATACCGCCTTATCGGTCAGCTCCCAATAATCATTGCGCCACCGCGCCGTAGCCGCCTTCACCACCCGGATAATTTCTCCCTCTTCTGTCCGCATCACGATCAGGACATTATTCAGCTCTTTTTGACTGTCATCATAATAATCTGCAAAATACACGATTGTTCCGGACTCCGAAAGAATCACCAGATCACTGCTGTTTAAATCCTGCTGAGGCTCCAAAAGCGCATTGACGAGCGCAATCTTCTGGCGCTGAAAATGAATCAGAATATGATCTTCAAAATAGAACATACCGATTGACAACAAAAAACCGGATATAACCAGCGGGGTAACCAGTACGGCAAGCGGCATCCCGGAAGCAAAGATGGAGGTGAGTTCATTCTTTGCATACATATTGCCCATGGTATACGAACCGGCAAACAAAACGGCAAGCGGTGTTGCAAACGAAACACACTTTGGCAAATAGAGGTACATTACCCGCAGCAGTGTCAAAAAACCTACTTGATTTTGCAAATATTGCGCAAGGTTGGTAAAAAGATCTCCTAATTCAAGCAGTAAAATAAAAAAAAGCAGCGCAACAATAAAAACGGGAAAAAAGAGACGCAATAAATATCGTTGTAACATTTTCATTTGAATAACTTTTTCCCTAATAGAACAACAGAAGCTGCAAACAGCATCATATTCGGCAGCCACATCGCAGCAGTACCGTCCCAATCAAGCCGCAAGCACAAGGTTTGCCCGCCCATAAATAACGCCCAATAAGCAACCGCAATTAAAAGCCCTAAAATAAACCCTACACTTTGGTTATGCACCTTTCCGGCACTGCTGATAGCAAATGCCAGCAAGACAAAAAAGAAAGCGCCGAAAGGTATTGAAAATTTTTTATGCAGTTCCATCTGATAAATATTGAGTATGCGTTTATCCTCATTTTGTTCCCGTTTTTCTTTTACGTCTTTATACAGATCAAACGAAGACATTTCAGAGGGACCAATCGTATTAAAATACGATGATTTGATACTCTTTGCCAGTACATTATAGATTACCGCTTCCCCGCTCACCGTATCGTACTTTTTACGGTCTGAAGCATTTAGAATCAACAAGCGTGGATTGTTCATATTGAGCGACATAACAATAGCAGGATCATCAGATTTATCTATGTTTGCAACATGGGTACCTAATACGCGGGATGCCTGTTCGGCATTTTTATCTACAATCAGTAAATTATGAATTTTCCCGTCTTTGATCAGCCCTGATACGACAACAGCATTGTGATTACGTTTTATCGAATAAGATTCGAGTTCCAATGCAGGAGTCGAAGTTGCAATGTCCCAGTACACCCGTCTAAAATTTACCGCACTGGCAGGCAGCAGCACATCATTGGTAAAAAAAGATATGATCGAAATAAACACACCAACCAGCAGTACCGGCAGCATTAAAAACCGGGTAGAAATACCCAAGGCATTCATCGAAAGAAATTCCAAATCGCTGACAAACCTGCCTATTCCCATGAGGGTTCCCACTAAGGCGGCAAAGGGGGCTGCATTAGCGATAACCGCAGGCAGGGAATACAGCATCAGTAATCCGACATCTTTAAACGGAGCCTGTTTAGATAAAATATCCTCTGCCAACAGTAAAATATTATTGACAAAGAAAATGAAGAAGAAAAATAAAAAGCACACAAAAAAATACAGAAGCATTTCTTTTGCGATATACAAAAAGAGTAATTTTTGTCTCATCCCAATCACTTTCTTCTTCCGGTTAGCAGACAGCCGTACAAGCTGTACTCCTAGGCAATACCGGTAGAGCCGTAGCCGCCTATACCGCGTCCCGTTTCCGACAGGCTATCAACTGCGGTAAAGCAAGCCTGTACAACCGGAGCAATGACCGCCTGAGCAATTCTATCCCCATGCCTGACGGTAAAGGGTTCAGTCCCCAGGTTTATTAAAAGGACACACAGCTCCCCGCGGTAATCAGAGTCAACCGTACCGGGGGTATTGAGCACTGTAACACCGTGCTTTAATGCGAGTCCCGACCGCGGACGCACCTGCAGCTCGAAACCTACGGGCAGTTCTACAGAAAGCCCGGTGGGAATAAGCTGCCGTGCCATCGGTTCAAGCGTTACCGGCTCAGATAAATACGCGCGCACATCAGCTCCGGCGGAACCCGCTGTTTGGTATTCAGGCAGCGAGGCCCCGCCTTTGAGAACAAAGCGCACCCGTATACTTCCATCAGTAATTGTTACCGGGCGCTGTTCCATTACTGTGCGCTTTTTCCAGCTTCCCGCTCTTCGCAAGCATCAATATACGAAAGATTGAGGCGGCCCAGCTTGTCTATCTCTAAAAGCTTTACCGGAACACGCTGTCCTTCTTTTAAAACATCGCTCACTTTTTCAATTCTGCTGCGGGACAGCTTGGAAATATGGCAAAGACCTTCTTTACCGGGCAGAATTTCGATAAAGGCACCAAAATCTTTAATACACTTTACCGTTCCTTCATAGATTCTTCCCACTTCAGGATCTTCAACAATACCGGTAACGGCAGCCTTAGCTCCCAGTGCGGATGACGAATCCCGTCCGTAAATAGTAACCGTACCATCGTTTTCAGTATTGATGGTAACATGGTACTGCTCGGATAATGCTTTGATTATTTTTCCGCCCGGCCCGATAAGCGCTCCGATTTTATCAACGGGAATTTTCAGCGTTTCAATACGCGGGGCATACTTAGATACCTGCTCGGAAGGCTTGGAAATGGTTTGATTCATAATACCGAGAATGTGCATTCTGCCTTTCTTTGCCTGTTCGAGCGCTTTCTTCATAATTTCAGCAGAAACGCCGGCAATTTTAATATCCATCTGGAACCCGGTAATACCGTCTTCCGTACCGGCTACCTTAAAGTCCATGTCACCGAGATGGTCTTCTTCGCCCAAAATATCGGAGAGTACAGCAAAGCGATCGCCATCCGTAATCAATCCCATCGCGATACCGGCAACCGGTTTTTTCATCGGTACACCGGCATGGAGCAGTGATAGCGTTCCGCCGCAGACTGTTGCCATGGATGAAGACCCATTGGACTCCAGAATTTCAGAAACCACGCGGATGGTATAGGGGAAGGCATCACGGGAAGGTATCATCGGCAGCAGTGAACGGTGCGCAAGGTGTCCGTGTCCGATTTCCCGCCGTCCGGTTCCAAGCCGTCCAACTTCACCTACCGAGAAGGGCGGGAAGTTATAGTGCAGAATAAAGTTTTCGCGGCGGTCACCTTCAATATCATCGTATACCTGTTCATCAAATACCGTACCGAGCGTAACAACTGCCAGGGATTGGGTTTCACCGCGTGTAAAGACGGCAGAACCGTGCGGGCGGGGCAGCGCACCTATTTCGCAGGTAATCTGGCGGATATCTTCCAGCCCGCGTCCGTCAACCCGCAAGCCTTTCTCCAAGATATTCTCACGTAAAATATGATATTCCATATCATCAAAGAGGGCAGCAAACAGTTTCGCCTGTGTCTCATCGGTAAGCTGTTCTGCATATTCCTTTGCTAATGCTTTTCTGATTGCATCGCAGGCTTCGCGGCGCTCAACCTTTCCCTTTGTATACAGCGCTTTTGACAATTCAGGATATGCCTTTGCATAAATTGCATCTTTATTTGCAAGGGTTGCGGACATTGATGTCAGTGGGAGCTTTTCTTTTCCGCAGAGAGCACGAAGCTCATTTTGCAAGGCACATATCGCTTTAATAAATTCATGCGCCTTTTCCAAAGCGGTCAGCATTACTTCTTCAGAGACTTCATGAGCGCCGCCTTCAACCATGGTAATACCTTCGGCTGTACCGGCAACCACAATCTCCATATCAGCCTTTTCAATTTGGCTGAACGTAGGGTTAATAATATACTCACCATTGATATATGCGACACGAGCTCCGGCTACCGGTCCGTTGAAGGGAATATCTGAAATAACAACCGCCGCTGAGCTGGCAATAACGGCTAAAATATCCGGCGGATTAACCATATCGGAAGAAATACAGGTGGGAACAATTTGAATTTCCCGCCCAAAGGCTTTTTCAAATAAGGGACGCATCGGGCGGTCAATGAGACGCGACACTAATATCTCCTTATCCTTAGGACGCCCTTCGCGTTTGATAAAACCGCCGGGAATTTTTCCTGCGGCATAATATTTTTCGTTATAATCGACGGTTACCGGCACATAATCCAGTCCTTCTACCGATGTAGAAGATGCACAAACCGTTGCCAACACTGCTGTTCCGCCGAACTGTGCATAAATAGCGCCATTCGCTTGTTTTGCAAGATGTCCTGTTTCTAAAATTAACTCTTCCTTTCCAATCTTATACGTTACTCTTTGTTTCATACTATTTTCCTTTTATCTATATTTCCTTCTATATAAAGAAGGGTATTGCTGAAAACAAGCGTTTCCGCGTCTGTACAGCCGCATACCCTTCCAGTAAAGCTCGTCCAGAACCTTACTGCCTGGAACAGGCTACTTTGAAATGCGATATTCTAACTCATGCTATTTGTACGATTTAGAACTCGTCTATATGCTCGGCAATGCAGTTATCGAACATATCCAGTCTTTATAAAAAACGGCTACCCACCTATTGTCAGGGAGGTAACCGCTGCTGCCCCGTATACTCAAGTGACTAAGACACCCTCTACAAGCAAAGCCGCTCTGTGAAAGAGCCTTTTCCGGACATCACTAAAAATCTGCATTTTTAGCGGTACCCTTTTTTTGTGCATTGAGTACGGCTCCGTATTATTTACGCAAGTTCAACTCTTTGATAAGAGAACGATAGCCTTCGAGGTTCGTACGCTTATAGTATTTTAAAAAGCGTCGGCGCTGTCCTACCAATACCAATAAACCACGCTGACTGCTCTTATCCTTTTTATTGATTTTGCAGTGTTCGGTAAGCTGGCGGATTCTATCCGTCATCAAAGCAATTTGTACTCTGGTATTGCCCGTATCTTTTTCGTTTGCACCGAATTTTGCTACAACCGATGCAGTGTGTTCTTTTGTAAGTGCCATGTCTTACTCCTTCGCTATAAATTCCAATTTGTGTATCACTGTTTCTGCGGAAAAGGGATGTGCTTCCGTATCCGGATCGGAAATATTGAGCATAGCCGCTGTGATTATTACCTGCACAGGAATACCAGCTCCCGTTTGCATATACGCACGGGCTTTATACCGCCCCTCCTTAGGAAGAATTTGTGCTATATCGTGCTTTCCGATGGAACACTCCGTACCATCTATCCGCTGAACGATTTTTGCGACATCTAAAAAAAAAGGATACCCTAAAAGGTCTTTTGCAAGGGTGAAATCAGCCTGTTCTACAGCCTGCCGTATTGCACTTGAACTAATACGCTCGTGGCGGGCAGAAACAAGTTGTTCGATGGAATCAAAACAAAAGCCCTTTTCCTTGGCGAGAAGCCGCAGCTCCCCTACCCCTGTATCATGGCGATACCCGCACGTAAAATCACTGCCGACGGCAAGGTATTTTATGCAGATAGTTTTCATTAGTATGTCAAAAAATACAGCGCCTTTCATTTTAGCAAAATCAACAGAAAAGTCAATCAGTACCGTAAAGCTAAATCCTTGCTCGGCAAATTTTTGCAGCCGCATATCAAGCGTAGAAACATCACCTGAATAAGCACTTCCGTCTTTAACTGAACGCGGAGAGCGGAAAAAGGTGATAATACCTGCGGGGATAGTATACCGCTGTGCCGCTTGTAAAACTTTGGATAAAATCAACTCGTGCCCGCGATGAGGCCCATCAAAACCGCCGATTGAAACAGCAGCCCCCTCAGGGTACAAACTTTTCCCTTTTATTACATCATCCCAATAGATAATCTTCATCACTCCAACCTATCAAGGTAAACGCATCAGATTCTTTGTAATATACGCCTCACGAATCAATTTACGCATCTGATTCATTTACCCTGCGCCTGTTAAATATTATTTGATAATGAAACCGGTTACTATTTTTTGTAATAAGTCCTGCAGGAAAGCTCTAAAAACGGAAGTTTTTAGAGGTTCTCAATACAATATTCTTCCGTAAATGATTGATCAAGAATTTAGTTTCTCCACTTCCAGTACGGTTAAACCGGTAACTTGCACAATCTTTTGTACGGAATCGCCTAATTGCTTTAATATTCGTGCTGTTTCGAGCGCTTTTTGGTACGAACCTTCAGCAAGGCCAAGTGATTTACCTTCAGCACGCCCCTGTACGATACCTGCTTTCCACCCATCATTCCGTGCATCTCGCTCAATCGTGTTTACCAGCATATACTCCCTCCTCAACTCTTCATTTGCTTTTACCTCTTTTATCCTCTGCTCTAGCTTTTGGATAAACTCGTCGTTATCACTCACCTTCCCGTTCATGTACTCTAAGAATACTTTTAACTTCTCATTTTTCTCATGCACCGCTGCTTGACTGTTGATAATGATCTTCGTTATCCCATCGTCCAATTCTATCCGGCTATCCTCGTTGCATATCGTTTTAAACGTATACACTGATAACGATCTCTCAAGAGGTTAGGGAAGGAAAGACACTTTTTCGGATAAAAGATTTCTTTCCTTCCCTAGAACCCATCCTATCTTCAAAAGAACCGCTTAGGGTTCCACCCTAAGAACCCGCCTTAGTTCCAATGTTTGGTTCTTAAAAAGGATGAACAGTTAGGCTTTTTGCTCAACTGAGTTTCAATACCGCCACGGATGGCGGTTGCTTTAAGCAGCAGCGATGTTTTGCCAAATGGCAAAACTCGTGTTTTCCGATAGACACGGATGTCTATCGGAAAACGACATTTCAACGTCATAAATTCGCCCCTTACAGTCTTTTGCCCATACATCAAACCGCACTCCTTTGGCTCGTCCTGCATCATCTATCGTCTTTTGCAACTCTATATCGGTTATTGTTTCTACCTTGCCCTGTAAAACACGGTTTAAAAGGGTTTTACAAATATCAGGGTCTTCCATTACACGGTAGAACATATAATCATCCGCTATGGTTAACTCGTCAAAATCTTTTTCCATATCTTCATTATAGCAAAAAAAGAGACGGGCGCAACCTGTTTTATCAGGGATTTGGTATGACCGAAAACAAGAGAAAAACACTGCTTGCTGAATATTATCATGAAGAGGACTTTGCCGTTCAATATTTTTATACTGCGGAATCCCTGATGCCGCTCTTATTCTGCGGGTAGCATGAACATTACACTGCCTTGTACAATATTCATGTCAGGTTTTTCTCACCTAAAAACTTGCTGCTAATTAGCATCACCGCCATCCGTGGCAGATATGATAAAACGACCTGTGCATTTACCCCATCCGTCTTATCACCCCTGATTAAACACCGTTTGATAATGGAACCGGCTGCCTTTTTTCGTGATCAGCCCTGCACAGCTGTCCTGATAAAATACAGCGATGGTTCCGCCGTCCGACAATGGCTCAGCACTGGAAAACCACCGGCTCCGTATCGGTTGCCCTGCGAGAAAGGCAGGATAAAACGCTTCATACAGTACCGCTGTCTGAAAATGCATATTCCGGGCAAGACTAGCAGAGAGCGGCAGTGCAGCCTGTTTTAACTCTTCCGGTGTAACCGAATCGATCACCGATTGCTCCGCAGATACACCCGCTCCATCCTGCCCAGTCCTTCTATCATGGACAGATTTCGGAGCCGTACCGATTGAATCGGCATCTGCCAAATTCGCCGCAGCACTTCCGAAAGGAGGCAACGCTGAAAAGCCGGCTGCCTGTTCAAGTGTAAAAGGTCCGACTGCTATTCTGCGAAGTGCATACACAAAGGAGGCTGAACCGCAGAGATGCGCAATATCCCGCACCAGTGAGCGGATATAGGTTCCCTTAGAGCAATGAACACGCAATACGGCGCCGGAGACCTTCTTTCCCGCATAAATTCCGCCATCAGCTCCATCAATATAGTTTCCCACACTGGAAGCAGTATGATTTCCGGCACCGGAAAAGGTACTCCCAGCAGTATATTCACTGCCGTCTTCAAAAAAGATTTTTTCTATAGCGCTGCTATATACCCGTACCGTACGCGGAGCAGCTGTTACCGTTTCTCCGCGCCGCATCTTATCTGAAAGCCGCTCGCCGTTCTGTTTGACCGCTGAATACACAGGAGGAATTTGCTGTAAAGTACCGGTAAGCACTGCTACAGCCCTCACAAAATCGGCATAGACCGGCAGCGGTCGTTCAGCAATAACCGAACCTTCGGGATCAAGCGTATCGGTTTCTTTCCCAAAATAGAACAGAGCACGGTAGGTTTTATCAAAATCAGTGACATATGGTACTAATTTGGTTAATTTTCCTGAAAGAAGGACAAGCAGCCCGTCTGCGAAACTGTCAAGCGTACCGGTATGCCCGACTTTCTTTGTGCCGAAGGCTTTTTTTACCTGCCACAAAGAAGAAAAACTCGTCATACCGGACGGCTTTGCAAACGGAATGATAAATTGAGGGTCAGTCTTGGGCATTGTTCCCGGAATCAGCACTTTTTTCTAAGGCTTCAAGTTTTTTTACCATATTGAAGCCTTCTTCAATGCTTTCATCATAGATAAAGGTAAACTGCGGGCACTGATGGATATGCAGTTTTTTTGCCAGACTTGTGCGGATAAATCCCGCCGCATTTTCTAGTCCCCTTACCCCCTGCTTGGTCTTATGAATGTCCATAAAACTGGAAACATAGACTTTTGCATACGCGAGATCTCCAGATACCTCTACCCGATTAATGGATAAAAAATTTGTGACTCGCGGATCCTTGATCTTACCCGAAAAAATGAGCTGCGAAATTTCCTCGCGGATTTGCTCCGCGAGTTTATCTAATCGAAATTCACTCATTCAGCTGTTTCTCCAGTATGAGCTTCAGGTGCCTCGTATGGCTGTGAATCAGAGAGCTTTCTAGCAACTTCAACCGTTTCGATAATTTCAAGCTGATCGCCGACCTTTACATCATTAAAGTTTTCAAGTGCGATACCGCATTCATACCCGGCTGCCACTTCTTTCACATCATCTTTAAATCTGCGTAAGGACGCGAGCTTACCGGAGAACACCACAATGCCATCACGGATAAGGTGAACAGTACTACTGCGTTTTACACAGCCTTCAAGCACGTAAGAACCGGCAATATTACCGATCTTCGGTACTTTGATGACATTCCGTATCTCAGCCATACCGATAACATTTTCCTTAATGTCGGGACTGAGCATTCCTTCCATAGCTTGCTGAATTTCTTCAACAGCCTTGTAAATAACATTGTACTTGCGGATATCGACCTTTTCCTGCTCAGCTAACACCTTTGCCTGCGGAGTGGGCCGTACGTTAAAGCCGATGATAATCGCATTGGAATCCGCTGCGGCAAGCATAACATCGGAGTCGTTAATAGCACCGGCAGAGGCGTGGATAACATTCAAGCGTATTTCCCGCGTAGAAAGTTTTTCAAGCGACTGCTTTAAGGCTTCCACCGAACCTTGTACGTCGCCTTTGATAATTACTTTCAGCTCAAGTACTTCGCCATCCGTAATAGTCTCGTAAAGGTTATCTAGCGTTACCTTCTTTACATTCCGCGCAGTTTCAAAGCGCTTCAGCTCCTGCCGCTTTAGCGAAATTTGCCGCGCCATACGCTCAGAATCGGTAACTTGGAAGGGATCTCCGGCATTCGGCATACCTTCCAGACCCAATATTTCTACCGGCATACTCGGTGTTGCTTCGTCGATTTTCTCGCCCTTATCATTGAAAATTGCCCGGACACGTCCCGAATACACACCAGCCACATAGGGATCGCCAGTGCGGAGCGTACCGCGCTGCACAATAATAGTTGCAACGATACCACGTCCATGATCAATCTTTGACTCAACGACTTTTCCTTCCGCCCTGCATTCGTAATTTGCAGTAAGTTCAAGCACTTCTGCCTGCAGCAAGATGGCATCGAGTAAATCATCGATACCTTTTTTCTGCAATGCTGAAATAGGCACGTAAATAGTATCGCCGCCCCATTCCTCGGCAACAAGACCTAATTCACCAAGCCGGGTTTTAATTTTATCAGGGTTTGCTTCCGGTTTATCAATTTTGTTGATAGCAACAATGATCGGAACCTTTGCATCCTTGGCATGGTTGAGCGCTTCAATAGTTTGCGGCATAACACCGTCATCGGCAGCGACGACCAATACAACGATATCGGTAACCTCAGCCCCTCGTGCACGCATCATAGTAAAGGCTTCGTGTCCCGGCGTATCAAGGAATGTGATATTGCCCTTGGGGGTTGAAACCATATACGCACCGATATGCTGAGTAATACCGCCAAATTCGTGAGCAACAACATTGGTGCTGCGGATGGCATCGAGGGTCTTTGTTTTACCGTGATCAACGTGTCCCATGATGGTAACAACCGGCGGGCGGATTATCAGCTCTGCGTTTTCATCGCTGGCTGTTTCTATGATGGTTTCATCGTAGAGACTTACCCGTTTGACCTCACAGCCGTACTCTGAGGCAAGAATTTCTGCGGTATCAGCATCGATGGATTGATTCATCGTTACCATCATCCCCATTCCCATCAACTTGCCGATCAGCTCCGATGCCTTCAAATTCATCTTGCGGGCAAGTTCCGATACGGAAATAGATTCCATCATTTCGATGCTCTTAGGCACAGCGCTTATCTTTTCTTTTGCCTTCTTCTTTTGCTGTAAGAGCTTTTCTTCAAAAAAATCGTTTTCTTGATCTTTGCGGGAATAAGTTTTTTTGCCTTTAAATGCTTTTTTATTGGTTTGCTGCTTATTTGTTTCGAGCGGCATCGGAGCAGTCATCGGTCTTCCGCCGGACATTCCCCGATTCTGCCCGCCCCCGGCAAATCCTTGTCTATTAAATCCGCCGGTACGCTGCCGATCCTGTGAATAGCCGCCCGATTTACCGCGATTTCCGCTTTGATCAGTACGCCCTGCCGACTGCGGAGCACGCCCATCAGTACGGGGCTGTGTACCGCCGAAACCAGGGCGCCGCCGATTACCTTGACTCGAAAAACGGTTGGTAGGCTTGGAACCGCCGGCAAGATTACCGGCACGCCTATCAGGACGCTTACTGCTGATATCTAATGACCGGACTTGATTCTTATTATCTTGCTTATCCTGCGGCTTATCAGTCTGACCTGAAGATGCCGGCTGTTGAATATGCTGTTCGAGCGTATCTTTTTTGATTGGTCTCTCACGGTTCCGATCAGAACGTTCAACGCGCTCGGTTCCATGCCGCTGCGAGCGGCGCACATCGCCGGCTTGTGCATATCCGCCGGAACCTTTTGCATCCGGCGGCTGCACAGGCAGTTCCTGTATTTTTTTAGGCTGAACGGAAGGCTCTGAGGATGCTGAAGCCGCAAGCGGCAGCTTCTTTGAGATTCCGGCAGATGTACCGGCAGTTTGATCGGCATGAGCACCATCATTGCCCGCATGAGTTGCACGCAGCGCTACAGGTTTTAACTTTTTGCGTCTTACAACCGTCCGCACTGTTTTCGGTTCCACAGGCTGCGGCGTTTGAGGCTGTGCAGCGGGCATTCCCGCCGATTCAGGCTTTGCCTTTTTGAGAATAACTTTCTGTTCCTGAGTATTTTCGATACCTTCCGCCATACGACTCCTATTCTTCGTCCTCGTATTCAAAACTTAAACCGACACCGCAGTTAGGACAGACTGTCATGTCGATCGTAATAGGTGCTCCGCATTCGGGACACTCATACAATTCTTCTTCAGCATCATCATCCGATGCAGCATATTCTTCTGTTTCAGTTTGACTTTGACCGGTAACTTGCCCGCTTTCATCAATTATTTCAAATGTTTCACGAATCAATGCCTGCAGGGCATACGCTTTTTCCTCTGTCATACCGGGTACGGCACAGAGTTCATCATTCGAAAGATCGATTACTTGCTCAACGGCATCAATATTCTGCTCATGCAGCAAAGCCACAGTATCAGCATCAACACCTTCGACATCTTTTAAAAGAACAGTGTCATCGCTGAAAAGTTCTTCCGCAGCTTTACGACTTTCCGCATGCACATCCATCTCGCGGAATTGTTTCTCGGTCTTAACATCAATACTCCAGTCCACCAGCCGATTTGCCAAGCGCACGTTTAATCCCTGCTTACCGATTGCAATTGACAACTGACTTTCAGCAACAACTGCCAAAGCGGTACGCTTTTCTTCATCAAGAATGATAACATTTAACACCTCTGCAGGAGAAAGCGCATTGGCAATAAATACCGCGGGGTTAGCCGAGTATTCCAGCACATCTATTTTTTCACCTTCAAGCTCCGTAATTACAGTTTGAATGCGTCCGCCCTTGGGACCGACACAGGCACCGACAGGGTCAACATCATCCCGATGCGAGATAACAGCAATTTTTGTCCGGTACCCAGGCTCACGGACTATCTTATATAATTCTACAATATTATCATAAATTTCCGGAACCTCAAGCTCCAGTAAGCGGCGTACAAAATCAGGATCGGTACGGGAAAGAATGAGCTGTACTACATTAGACTGTTGATGCTTTTTTACTTCTTTTATAAGAGCCTTAATTCTATCATTTTGATGATATACTTCCTGCGGAAGCTGAAATTTCTTGGGCAGCAAGCCTTCAACCTTACCGAGGTCAACATAAATATTATCATTTCTCTTCCGTTGATAATATCCAATGATAATTTCGCCCTCTTTTGCTTTATATTCTGAATAAATACTATCTTTTTGAATCTCCCGGGTTGATTGATGAACACGCTGCACACCAGCTTGAATGGGACCCCGCTTAAAATCCTTAGGATCCAACTCAAAAAGCAGCTCATCCCCGATTTCACAATCAGGAGCAAGCTTTACTGCCTCATCTATATCAACTTCAAGCACAGGATTGACAACATCATCAACAATTTTCTTACGAGCATAGATATTAACAGCCTCATCCCCAATCGTAACAACCGCATTAACATCGGTTTTAAAGGTTGTTTTATATGCAGCTTTTAATGTTTGTTCAACAATCTTAAATGCCAGATCCTCATCCAGATCTTTTTCTTGTGCGAATTTGCGGACGTCTTCATTTTTTACCCCAGCCATCAACGACTCCTTAAATCTTATTCAATTTCGCTTTTTTAATATCCCTATATGGGATATTTTTTTCCCCGCCGGAGGTCTTCATACTGATTTTTGCGGAATCCGCTGCAATCAATTCACCCTCAAGCCAATCAGAACAGGAAACTTCCATCACCTTTATTGTTTCACCCACAAAAGCTTGAAATTCCGCTGCATTTTTTATTACTCTATTCAGTCCCGGCGAACTCACTTCCATTTGAATATCCTGAGAGTTCAGCAAAACCTCGGCACGGGCTAAAAGCGCCCGGTGCACTTTTGAACAATCATCAATACCAACACCATTTTTACTATATATAACAGCCTTGATCAGCCGCTGCGTTTTTTGACGGATTACTTGTAAATCCACCAGCTTGTACCCCAGACCGGTAACCAGTTGCTCATAGTCAGCAAAGTGCGGAACTGTTTCGTTTTGTACATATTCCATTGTGAAAGCTCCCGTTAATCAGCACAGCGGCTGCGCACACTGCGGCATTGTCCTTGTAAGGCAGCAGGACACAGTCCTTCAGACATCTTTTGAAAACAGCATACTTTGAAAAGCCCCTATTTTCTTCCGTCCCTGCGGGTGCTCATAACAAACAGTCCGTACAAATAAAAAAAGAGCCGTTTGAACGACTCCTGCATGACTTAAAGGATAATAATGTTCTTTGTCAATAGTAACACAAAGAAAAAGTTTATGCAAGCTATCCGTTTCAGTATTACAGGGCATTTTATTTTACAACTTACCCCAGATTTAACATGATGCAATGCGAGGGCTTGACAAGAACACCATTATTAGATACGATATGGTGTTCTTTGGGACTATAGCTCAGCTGGATAGAGCGTCAGATTCCGGATCTGAAGGCCGACGGTTCGAACCCGCCTAGTCTCATACCTTACAACCTTCCTTATGGTCTCTTCCATAGAGCCGTGTAATCCGTGCAAGCTCATCTCCTGTTTCTTGTAACTGCTTAAATTGTTCATCAGTAAGCATAAACTCCCAGTTTCCGTCAGCACGCCCCGGTACATTGATTCGAGATTCCTCGCCTAAAAAGAGTATATCCTGAGCCTGGTAAATAACCGTATCTGCGCATGACGCTGCCATTGCTTTGGCAAGCTGCATTTGAATCGGTGATGCCGAATCATGTTCCGCAATATTGAGGTAGTCACAGCAATAGGCTCTTTCTGCTGGGGTCCGTTTGGAGAGCCATTCAGCAAATGGTTCATTGTCATGTATACCGAAATACACAACTGTAGCGGCATCGTAATGGTGCGGTGTATGTTCATTAGCATGAAAGGGATTCAGCCCCTGCTGTAAAATGCGCATACTCGGATAACCGAAGCTGCGGCGGAGATCGAATACTTCCTTCGTTATATAGCCGAGGTCTTCCGCAATAATCCGGAGTTGAGGTAAGCGGTGCTGCAACAGTGAAAAGAGCTGCTGCCCTCCGGCTGGCTGCCATGATCCTGTACGAGCGCTTGCCCCAAATGGAATCCGCCAAAAACTTTCGTAGCCGCGGAAATGATCCAAACGGAGTACGTCAAAAAAATCTGCTTGCCGTGCAAAGCGCTTGAGCATCCACTCAAACCCGGTTTTTTCAAGATATGCCCAATCATACACCGGTGTACCCCATACCTGCCCCTCGTCTTCCGGTATGTCAAAATCGGCAGGAGGGCAGCCTCCTACAAACGCGAGTAAGCCGCCGGAGCTGAGACAAAAAACCTCAGGATGCGCCCATACATCAGCACTATCATGCGCGCAATAAATAGGAATATCGCCGATGATCCGTATACCGGCGCTTGCCGCATAGGCTTTGAGCATATCCCACTGTGCTTGAAGGAGATATTGCACAAAGACCGTAAAATGAAAGGATTCCTGCAAATCTTTACGTGCCGCGCTCAACGCATCCGCTTTTCTGTCCCGGATATCTTCTTGCCATTGGTACCACGGTATATCTTTGAACCGCCCCCGGACGGCTGAAAAGAGTGCATAATCTTCCAGCCAATCTGCCTGCTCTGTTATAAACTGATCTAAAAGTGCACGGTTCCGGGCTTCCGCAGTAAAGCGCCGGTATGCTTTTGCAAGCAGTTCCAGCCGTTCCCGGTAGAGCTTCCCATAATCAATACGGCAGCCCCCGGCGGCAGCGGTTGTGCCGTCTGTTGCCATACCGGTACCGTCAACCGTATCAGCAGTATGCAGCTCAGCCGCCGTTAAAAGACCGGTTTGATAGAGCTGTTCCAAATCGATACAATACGGATTCCCTGCAAAGGATGACATACTGGAATACGGAGAATTCCCATACCCGGTCGGCCCAAGCGGCAGCAGCTGCCAATAGGTTTGCCGGGCTTTTTTGAGGAAATCAATAAACTGATATGCAGCTGCTCCCATAGAACCAATACCTGATGCGGACGGCAGCGAAAAAAGCGGCAGCAAAATACCGCTTGCCCTGTTGGTGTGCAGCTCTTTGTAATCGTAACGAGGATCAATCATTTATTCACCAAATTTTTTAAAGTAGTTTTGAATAAAAATAATCGGCGTACCTTTATCGCCGCTGCCGGATGTAAGATCACAGAGTGAACCGATGAGATCGGTAAGCTGCCGGGGTGTTGTACCTTCTGCTTCTCCCTGATCAATGAGAGAGCTTTGTGCATTTTTCTTATGTTCATCGATATAGCGCACCATTGCCTCATACTGTGCTTCTGCAGACAGATGTTTAAAATTATTGTCAGCAAGGTATTTCAGTTTTACCTCATGCGGTGTGCCTGCCAGCCCTTTTGTAAAACCGGGCGACACGACGGGATCTGCAAGTTCCCAAATTTTTCCTACCGGGTCTTTAAATGCCCCGTCCCCGTACACAAGCACTTCAACCGTTTTACCGGTTTTTTCTTTCAGCATTACCTGCATTTTTTCTACCAAAGCCTGACAGTCATTGGGAAAGAGCTTGACGGAAGACTCCGTTGCTTTATTAGAACCGAGTAACCCGTAGCAGCTATTATATCCGCTGCCGTCTACCGATTCGGTGAGAATTTCATCAAGACCGTATACACAGACTGCGCCATGGTCTTTTAAGCTCTGTTTTGTGTGTTCACGGGTATGAATATCACAGGCAAGAACATATTTTGTTATGTTCAGCGCTGCACAGGGGTCATTTGCCAGTAAGATTGAAGAATGCTGGTTGTACTTTTTTATGATCGACTGATAATAGGCAATATAATCTATTCCGGTAAAGGGATGCTTATAAGAACCGAAGTGTTGAATAAATGAATCAGCGGTAAAAGAGTCCGTCCAGGGATTCACCGCTTCGGCTTTACCGGCATTGGGATCCATTAAACGGTTTCCTACTTCATCAGCCGGGTAGCTCAATACGATGGTTAACTGATTACCGGCTTTTGCAATCCCTTCTAAGCAGATTGCAAAGCGGTTTCGGCTTAAAATAGGAAATATCAGCGCAATATGTTCGTTTCCAAACTTTTTCCGTATATCGGCTGCAATCTGATCTACAGTCGCATAATTCCCTTGCGCACGTGCTACAACGGATTCGGTAACGGCAAGAATATCCCGGTCTTGAATAGCAAAACCTTCAGATGCAGCGGCAGATAAAAGGGTCTCGACAGCAATCGCTGCGATGTCATCACCTGCATGGACAATAGGGGCTATAAGTCCGCGTGAAATTGTTCCGACTTTTTGAGGCATAGAGTATCTCCTCTCTCATTTCTTGGGATTCAAATAGATATCATGTTTATGTCATTTTAAATTGAGCGGCGGCTGTTTCAGCTTTTTCCTTGCTTGGGTAGAGTTCTACAGAAGAACGCTGCAGCCAGCCTCCGTTCAGATGTATCCATAATTCACTCTGAGTTTTTTTTGAAACAAATTCGGTGCCTAATACCTCGTAGATTTCTCCCCTTCGGGCGTGATTGACAATGATTCCCTGTAGACCGGGGCTGTCTTTCAGTGAAATATAGGTTTCAGTGATAACAGCAAACCGGTCAGCATCGTTGAGCGCCGAATCGGTTGGCAGAGATACCGTATCTAAGCCGGTATTGCGTGTACAGGCTGAAATACCGGCTGCCAAAATCAGAAGAGCTGCCCAGAGGATAGAAATACGGTGTTTTGATATACGCTTATGCACGGTTAAACTTGATAAAAATCCCGCAATGCAGGAATAAACAAGGCATCAGACGGCACAACCGGAAGGTTTTGCAGTTCGTCAAGCGAAAACCATTGCAGCTCGGAATGAACGGAGGAAACACAGGTCTGTGATTCGCTTATCATCACCTCATACGCAAAAAGATCAAAGTCCCGGCGCTCGTTTTTAAAGTGCCTTTGCGCAATAAAACGCCCCACAGAGACCTTCACTGCAAGTTCTTCCTCATACTCACGGATGAGCGTCTGTTCATGGGTTTCCCCTGCTTCGCATTTACCGCCGGGGAATTCCCACAATCCCCCGACATCACCGCCGGGTTCCCGCCTGCCTAGTAAGAACCGGTTATCCTTGCGGACAATACCTACAACAGATTGCTTCATCGTTTATAAAAAGAGAACCTGAGAAAACAACAGGTGAATGATACCTGCTGCCAAGCAAAAGTACCCGATAAGATGCTCAAATTCAGTAATGGCGCTCAAAAACGGCGGCAGTGTCAGCTCATTTCCCGATTCCGTAGTCCAGTGCTGAAAGAAAACCGTACAGCCTGCTAAGCCTGCAAGCGCGGGGATAATATCGCCGATAATCGGGAGGCTTCCTGCTACAGGACTCAGCAGCTTGAATACTGCGGCGATACCTGAAAAGATAACGAGTACCAGTAGAAATGTCGGCTCATGCAAAAACGGATACTTGATACTAAATTCTTCTTTGTCCTTTGCCGAACACACTAAAATGAAACCCATAATCAGGTTTGTGGTAACAGACAGGTAGTAGAACGGTAACATAACACCCCCCATACGTTAAAAGCATACCAATACGCTGCTCCTGCAAGCTCTGGCTTAGTACAAGCGCTGATGGACATCTCTAAAAAACTAAAGTTTTTAACTCAAGTTTTTAGAGGTTTGCTGATACATTACTCATTACTTGCTGCTGCAGTAATCGGCTTTTCTTACAGTACTATATTTTTAAAAGAAAAGCAATTATCAGTTTGTATGATAACCGTGCGGAAGCTGAATCCAGCCATTTTACAGATAGTATCTCTAAAAAGGCGGTTATATTTTTAACGATACCCGCACATAGTCCGGCGTTTTATGAGGGGTTGTTGATTAAAAGAGGAAAAGCGATGCTACTGTAGCAATGTTATATTCTGTATATTGTACTGTTGAAATTGCCATGCTCGTTTTGGGCTTGATATGTTTTATTGCCTTGTATTTTATCCCGGCAGGGTATGGAAAGCTAATCAATAAAAAATGGGGCTTTAGTTTTAACAATAAAGCTGCATGGATGCTGATGGAGTGTCCAACTCTTATCGTTATGATTTCTTTACTGTCCGTACTCGACTATGCACACAAACCGGTACGGATAGCGCTTGTGTCTTTTTTCCTTGCGCACTACATTCAGCGCACACTGATATTCCCGATACTGCTCAAGGGAACCAGTAAAAGGCATTCACTCTTTTTTTGAGGTTGTGCGTAACCCAAAAGACCGGAGCATTATTTGTATTCAGCAGCGGCATAATTGCAAAACGCTGCACAAGACGCGGAAACGGTTTTCCTAATTAAAATACCACAAATTTTTTTCAAGCTGTGAAAAAAATGCTTCAAACCCTTCATGCTGGAAATCCAGATAGCTGTTTAAAATATGAGAATCGGCAAACCACATACAATGGAAGTTTCGGCTTGCATTCCATTCGGGGCGGAAAATTTCCTCGGCGTCCGCCCCATCATTTTAAAACCGCGGTCAAGTGTTTCAAAACCGGTAACACGGGCATCTTTTCCATTGCCAATATTGTATACCTTTCTCCAAAAATCCGGCTTGAGTGTTCCGTTAGTATCTTTTTCGACCAGATTTTTCAAAAGCAGCCCGGAGGTACGTGCCGTTGCCCATTCTATCGGCGTATTCCAGCACGTATGAAACATCAGCCCGTCATTCATGTTATGGAAGAGCACTTCGTCATATAAGATACCGCTTTGCCGGAGCGAAACCCAGCATAAAGGCGATTCAATAACTGCGCGCTCAGCCTTTACTTTGCTTGCCGCGTACATATCGAATACACTCGGCAGGAGCGGATCGCCGACTCGTCCCCACGGGTGTTTGAAGGTTCTATTACCGTACTCCGCAACAGTGCCTATGTAAACGAATTTCGTCTTTTCAGTTTGCCCGCTTTCTACCACAGCATTCAATAGATTTTGAGTTCCGAGCCAATTGGTACGGAATGCTTCATCATGATTATGGTCGGCAGCAGGAGGGATAATCGCTGCACAGTGAAGCACATAATCTGCATCCTTTACACCGGCAAGGCAGTCTTTGAAGTTTTGTATATCGCCGAACAACACTTCAATATTTTTGTTTTTCTCAAGCTTTTTCGCCAGCTTTATATTCGCTTTTTTATGCCTTAACAGAACACGGCACCGGAATGTTCCCGTCTGAGCAATTTGTTTTAATGCTTCGGATCCCATTGTTCCGGACACACCGGTAATAAAAACAATTTTCATATTCTCTCCTGTTATGCTGTATACATTAGAGCCTCTTCTAAAACTAGCTCAGCCTTTAGAAGGTGCCGAGAAATGTCTCAAGAGTTGGTTCCTTTTTCGACATCCCACAAGTTTAAAATAAAGTCTTTATAACAGTAATGACTGTAAAAACTGCTACGGATGGCGGTGCGGGATTTAGCTTTGTATTATAGCAGTTCTACTTTCCAGTCTCTAATCGT
>NZ_JBQNBW010000024.1:0-34413 GCF_052169735.1 Treponema sp. | reverse complement strand
CTATACCACGAATTACAGACTTTTTAAACTTCCTATTTTATCTTGGACAGATGTGGGCAGCTTTTAAAAGATTTTATTGCATCAAAGTTCAATGAAAACAATTTGAACGGTATGAAGATTGAATATATTGAAAACCCTGTATACGACACAACCAATAATATTTATTCGCTCTATCTTGCGGGAAGTGAAATGGCAAAGGAAGACACCATCCTGCTTGAAAGCGACCTTATCTTTAAACCGGAAATTTTGACAAAACTCATTACCAGTCCCGATCAGAATTTAGCTGTTGTTTCTCCTTTTGAACCGTGGATGGATGGAACCTGTACGCTATTGGATGAAGAACGCTATATTACCGGTATTCTCGACAAAGTTCGCTTTAACTGGTCTGAGACAGGGGATTACTATAAAACCGTTAATATCTATAAGTTTTCAAAAGAATTTACCCAGCAGTACTATCTGCCGTTCTTAGATGCCTATCAAAAAGCATTCGGAAAAAATGAATATTATGAACAGGTACTCAAGGTTATTTCCTTCCTTTCTTCTTCGGCGCTGAAAGGTCTTGTTGTAAGCGGGAATGAATGGTACGAAATTGATGATCCCGCTGATCTCGCTATTGCAGAAGACCGGTTTAAGAGCGGAAGCGAAAAGCTGCATAGTTTGGAAAAGCGGTACGGCGGCTATTGGCGCTTCCCGCAGATAAAGGATTTTTGCTATCTGGTTAATCCGTATTTCCCTCCAGCAAAAATGGTGAGCGAACTGACAGCAAGCTTTGGTACGCTTTTAACCCAATATCCGAGCGGTGCTGCACAGCAGAGTCTTCTTGCTTCAAAAATCTTCAATGTTATGCCGGAACACATTGTCGTTGGGAACGGTGCAGCAGAGCTGATCTCTTCCCTCTCAAAGTTTGTTACCGGTAAAGTAGCAGTGCCGTTCCCCACCTTTAATGAATACCCTGAACGCTTTGCTGCAGCGGAGGTAATCCCGGTACCGACGAATATGGAAAACTTCTCGTATTCTGTTGATGATATTATTGCAACCGTAAAAAAAGAGCAGGCACAGGCGGCCGTTTTAATCAATCCTGATAATCCGACAGGTAATTTCTTAGACCGGGATGAGGTATTACGCCTCTGTGCAGAACTGAAAAAACTCAATGCAATCCTCTTCTTTGACGAGTCTTTTATTGACTTTGCAGAAAAAGAGCGGCGTTATACCTTATTGGACGAAGGGATTTTAAGCGAATATCCCAATCTTATTGTGGTAAAATCGATTAGTAAGAGCTACGGTGTTCCGGGGCTGCGCTTAGGGGTGCTTGCCTGTTCCGATGAAACCTATATTATGCGGATCCGCAAAACCAATGCCATTTGGAATATCAACTCCTTTGGTGAATATTTCCTCCAGATATACGACAAATACAGCAAAACCTATGCTGCAGCCTGCGATTCCATTGCCGAAGAACGCAGCCGTTTTGCAAAGCGGCTCGCAGAACTCAAAGGTTTTACCGTGTTTCCCAGTCAGGCAAACTACCTTTTGTGTAAGCTAACCGGAAAGGTGCAGGCAGAAGAATTGGCTGTTCAGCTGCTGGAAAAGTACAATATCTTTATCAAAGACTTATCGTCAAAGAAATGCTTTGAAAAGGGCAGTTATATCCGGCTTGCGGTACGCGATCAAACTGATAATGATGCGCTGGTTGCGGCGTTAAAGGATATACTAGGCTAGGTTCAGCTGAAACAGCGTCGTAACAAAGGGGATGAAAGTCAACTGCAACCACCTCGTCAAAAATATGGACGTACATTTCTTAACGATGGCATCCGTGCCGGATCACACAGACAGTGCGAAATGTTGAGCAATACTCACAAGCTGCGTCGGGGATGTTGATTCCGGATTTTGACGCCGACTGATTGTCTCATCTATTCTGCGGGGACTCTCAAAAATTGCCCGATTTGTTTACCCTATCTCCCCTTGTTTTTCCGCTGCTATTTTATTAGTATACAGCGTATGATATACGCACCGATTGAAGATAAGGTATTACAGCAGCGCCTCGATACGCTTGAAAAAGATGAACTCCATATTTTTACAGCAGGGGACGGGTTATTCCGCGGCGGACTTTTCCATGGTACCCGCTTTGTCAACAGGATGCGGGCGCAGCACCGCCTCGGTGTATTGGAAACCTTTATGTTGGGGCAGGCAAGCCTTTGTGCCGCCTTGATGATCCAAACCATGAAAGGGCGTGAAACGCTGCAATTCCGCTATGAAACGGATGGTCCGGCTGTCGGTTTTTCCGTTGAAGCGGATTCTACAGGCTTTGTACGCGGGTATTTGCTGCAAAATCCTATACCACTCACAGCGCCACTTGAAAGCTGGGATTTGCGTCCTTTTTTCGGTAACGGTACGATAAGTCTTACCCGGTTTCCGGAAGCGGCACAAGCAAAAGGAATGCAGCCTCAGCGCGGTATTGCGGAAATAAAATATCGGGATATTGCAAAAGACCTTACGTGGTATTTTCAGCAATCGGAACAGCTGTTGACTGCTTTTAATACCGGGATTAAGTTTGATAAGCAGGGGGCTGTTGTTGGAGCAGGCGGATTTTTTATCCAGCGGATGCCCGCGGAAGGCGGTAGGTTCCAAAAGCAGTATGATCCTGAAGAGCTGGATGATATAATCAAGCGAATGGAGCGGGCTTTTTCCGCCTGCCCATCTCTAGGGGAATGGTTCAGTGAAGGCGGTACTTGCGAAGATATTATCTTCGGTCTTTTGCGGGAATTTGATCCCAAGCCGGTTGCGGTGCGCAGTATCCGTTTTGATTGCCCGTGTTCGCAAGGCTATTATCTCCAAGCACTCAAAAATCTGCCGGAAGCAGAGCGGGAAAATTTGAGACAAACTGCAAATGATCCGCTGGAAGTTATATGCCGGAATTGTTCCAGTCTTTATAGTATTCCATTGAGTGATATAGGTTAGGCATAAAGTGTAAGCTCGCGTACGGTTATGCTTGTAAAAAGAGGCAACTTATTATATACTATAAAGTATGTTAGTTGATGATAGAATAATCGCTGAAATAATTGTAAGAATCGGGCGGCATTATAATGAAAATATTGCAACTCGGTTTTTGCGTCCTGTATTTGCGCAAATCCTTTCCGATATAGATTTGTCCCGTCATATTGTTGATCTTACAGAACATTCTGAAGACTTTGTGTTGCAGGGATTCCATCTTGAAGATTTGTATTATGATATTCTTTCTATGGTGCGCTTTGTTTATCTGGTGAGGAGGGATATTTTGCCGAATCTTTCTTCTCTTACTGAAGCAAACACAAAGATGGCAACTGCGGATAAGGTATACCGCAATATGGCATTTAGTAATTTAGGTCCGAATGTAGATATTTTGGCATCGTTGGTGCTTGAGCTCTATCATGCGGCGTTGGAATATGATAAAAAAAATGCAGCAAATGGCAGAGAAGTTTCGCGCCGGATCGCCGGCTTAGCTGATGTAGAGCGGCTTCTAAATACTCCCATTGTATAAAGGATAGGTTATGACTGTTGAAGATAAATTAGTGAGTTGTTTTAAAAATCTTGAAGCCCATATTCCCTATAAACCGAAACTTGCGCTTGTGCTTGGATCTGGTCTAGGAGGTCTTGCCGAGGAACTTGAGGTTGATACGGTAATCCCCTATGCTTCGATCCGTAATTTTCCCTCTTCGACAGCGCCCGGTCATAAAGGCGCTTTTGTATTTGCAAAGATTTCCGATATTCCGGTTGTTATTATGCAGGGTAGGATACATTATTACGAAGGCTATCCAATGGCGGATGTCGTATTGCCTATCCGCATTATGAAGCTGATGGGGGCGGAAATACTTTTTTTAACCAATGCAGCCGGAGGAGCAAATAAAAGCTTTACAGCAGGCGATTTTATGATGCTGACCGACCATATCACCTGCTTTGTGCCTTCGCCGCTTATCGGGAAAAACCTTGATACGCTTGGTGTCCGCTTTCCGGATATGACCTGTGTATACGATAAGGAACTCCGTGAGCATATTACGGCAGCGGCAGATGAACTGCATATTCCCCTCAAAACAGGTGTCTATTGTCAGTTTACCGGTCCTGCGTATGAAACGCCGCAGGAAGTGAGGCTTGCCGGTCTCCTCGGTGCCGATGCTGTAGGAATGAGCACTGCTGTGGAGGCTGTTGCAGCCCGTCATGCCGGTATGCGTGTGTGTGCTATTTCATTTATATCCAATCTTGCAGCCGGAATAGGTACGAGCTTGTTAAATGAACAAGAAGTGCTGGATGCCGGGAAAAAAGCAGCTCCGCTTTTCAAACAGTTGGTTCTGAACAGTATTACCCGTATGGGGAAATGCTGAAAACTGAGTTTATTCTTGCTGAAAACGATTCCGGCAGGCGGCTTGACCGGGTTGTCCGGAAGTTTTTAGCGGATGTCTCGTTATCAAGCCTGTATGCAGCGATCCGGAAGGGACGTATCAAGGTAAACGGAAAACGGGTAGCCTTAAATTATAAAACGGCTGTAGGTGATACGCTGTCTATTGCTGATGACCTGCTGCCGGTATCTCTTCAAAAGTTTTCCGGCGAGGCGTTGAATACTGGGGTCGAGGCTGCTCCCGCTTCGATGGTTCCTGCCGTGCCCGCACGGATGAATCATCCCGATATTCCTATCTTAGTGCATACCAATGATCTTCTCATTATCAATAAGCCTGCCGGTATTGCGGTACACGGGGAGGGCAGCCTTACTGCAAAACTTTTACCCCGGCTTGTATCCGGAGAAAGGGTAGGGGGTAGCCTTTCTGGAAAGCCGGTAGGGATGTCTGTACCTGATGTGTCAGAAAACAGGCGTTTCAAAAGTCTCTCATTTACGCCGGGACCATTACACAGGCTTGATAAAAATACCACGGGGGTCTTGTGTTTTTCTCAATCGCTTGCCGGAGCGCAATGGTTTTCTCAGTGCTTACGGGAAAGAACCGTTGAAAAGTATTACCTCGGAGTAATCCGCGGGATGATGCCGCCGCAGCTGATTA
The DNA here is from genome assembly GCF_052169735.1 of Treponema sp. Lineage (GTDB taxonomy): Bacteria > Spirochaetota > Spirochaetia > Treponematales > Treponemataceae > Treponema. The sequence goes on along the minus strand of NZ_JBQNBW010000024.1, from coordinate 29,392 downwards.
GCACTCATGATGGGGACGGTGCAATGCTTACGGATTGCTATCCCTTGGCATATCATACCGAGCAGGATGTATCGCTCATGCTGTTCCGGCTTATCACAGGGAAAAAACATCAAATACGCAAACATGTCCAGTCGGTAGGGCATCCGCTTGCCGGGGATACCCGGTACGGCGGAGGTAAATCTCTCATCGGATATACCCGCTACTTGCTGCATGCTTGGAGACTTTCCTTTCCCGACCAGCGCCCTGATGGTATTCCCTCTTTTATAGAAGCTCCCTTGTTCCCCGATATGGCAGCGCTTTGTGCCCGCCTGTTCCCCCAATGGCAGCAGCAAGCGGATGCAGTGCTGCAAAGAAAAGCTTAACCGAATGCCCCTTCTTCTTTCCCATCATGGGTGAACGTAGTTCCTCACAAAAGAAAAGCGTTTGCTCTTTGAGCGGTTACCACGGCATTATGGAAGTACAAGGATAGGCTTAGTGCAATAATCTTGCTATACTACCGGTATGAACGCACCACGCAAACTACCGCTTGGCATCCAAAGTTTTGAAAAACTCCGCCGGGACAGATATATTTATATAGATAAAACAGCATTCCTGTGGCAGCTTGTGCAAGGCTCCAATCCATATTTCTTGAGCCGTCCGCGCAGGTTTGGCAAGAGCTTGTTTCTTTCGACACTCGCCGCCTATTTCCGCGGGCAAAAAGAGCTGTTCAAAGATTTGTATATTGAAAAAGCTGAGGAAGAACAGGCTGCACAAGAAAACCGAACCCCATGGCAAGCATACCCGGTTCTGTATTTGGATTTTAATACAAAAAATTACAGCGATGAGCAGGCTCTGACAGCTATCTTGAATGCTCATCTTCGTGATTGGGAGGAAGCATTTGCGTTGGATCAGCGGGATGAAGCGCCTGACATCCGGTTCAAAGACCTCATTCAACGTATCTACCAGCAAACGGGTAAGCAAGTTGTCATTCTTGTAGATGAATACGATAAACCCCTCCTGCACACGATGGGAGTAAATGAAGAGCTGAACAAACACTACCGCAATACGCTTAAAGCGTTTTACTCTGTCATAAAAACCTGTGATGAATATATCCGCTTTGCGTTTTTGACCGGGGTAACCAAGTTCAGTAAGATCAGTATTTTCAGTGATTTGAATAACCTCCGTGATATATCAATGGAAAAACAGTATGCGGGTGTTTGCGGTATCTCACAAACAGAACTTGAAACAAACTTCCAACAGGACATACAAGTGCTTGCCGATGAGCAATATCTAACATATCAAGAAGTACTTGCGGTTTTAAAGCAGTGGTATGACGGGTACCTATTTCACCCGGCTGGAGAAGGAATGTACAATCCCTTTAGCGTGCTAAGTGCCTTAGTCAAAAAAGAAATCGGAAGCTACTGGTTCGGTACGGGAACACCGACTTTCCTCGTCAACTTCTTAAAAGAAGCGCATTATTATATTCCCGATCTTGATGGCAATGTTGAGTTAGACGAAGAAGGACTGCAAACCTATCGCGCGGTGGCTCAAGATGCCTTACCGATTCTGTTTCAAGCGGGGTATTTAACGATCAAGGAATATATCAGCGATCTGCGGCTGTATCGGCTGGGCTTTCCGAATAATGAAGTGAGATACGGCTTTTTACATAATCTTTTACCGGCATACTCTGACGTACCGTTCGGTCAAACCGGGGTATGGATAGGACGGTTTATACAGGACATCCGTAAGGGGAATGTGGACGAGTTTATGGAGCGGCTGAAGTCGATTATTTCCAGTATTTCGTATGACACCTTCACCGAACAAAACTTGAAACTGAGGGAGCAGAACTACCAGACGGCAGTGTATCTCGTTTTTTCGCTGATGGGTCAGTTTGCGCAAACGGAAGTCCACTGCTATGGCAGTGCCGCCACGGATGGCGGTGGTTCCACACAGCAGCGATGTTTCGGCTCCGCCGAAACTCGTAGTCAAAACTATACACGGATGTATAGTTTTGACAGACGTGCAGATTGTGTAGTCAAAACGGCTGATACTGTTTATATCTTCGAGTTTAAGCTCTCCGATAACGGTAGTGCGGAAGATGCGCTCAACCAGATAAAAACGCAGGAGTATGCGGCACCGTACAAGGGAAGAGGGCAGAGGGTCGTGCTTATCGGCAGCTCATTTGATGAACAAGCACGCACAATGAAAGAGTGGAAAACGGAAGTACTGTAAAATCAACAACCCCGACGCGGCTTATGAGCATTAACCCTCGGCACGAATAAATCGATATGACGTAAAGGAAGCTCCAAAGGAGCGTTACGCCGGATAAGCGCTCCCCCTGATCTGTACCGCAAAAAAAGACCGAACAAAAGTTTGCCTTTCGTTCGGTCTTTTTATCTACCGGTGCATATCTGCCGGTATGTTTAATGCCCGCCGTTTTTCGGTAATGTTCTGCGTCGGGGCTGTTGATTACGGCTGCGGCGTAGCCGGAGCATTTTTAATGGTGTCAGCGCTAACATTTGCATCCTTTATCAGCTTATATGCAGTGTAGCCACTGTATTGCAGATCAATAGCTTCGCCATTTTTAACCGGTGTGAGGTTTTGTCCCGAAACTGAAATCGTACCGTCACTGTTGTACGTAACAGCGAGAGGAACCTTCACAAAGGAGCCGGGCATACTAGGTGCTTCCATTGCGGCGTGGACAGTTGTTCCCTCCACTAAAATATGCATAGCATACTGACCTTGTGCGGTTACTTTCCACACTCCCTGTAAATCTGCTTTTGTGGCTGGAGTACCAGTGTTCGGCATTTCCGGAGCTGCCTTTATCTGGGCTTCTGTCGGGCTGGGGACTTTTGTAGCTTCAAAGACTTCTTCTGGTGTATTTGAAATTTTTAAACTGTTTCCACTCAGCGTGTATGACACAGTTTTTGTTTCGCCATGTTCAACAGTTTCTATTTTATTTCCCGGTAACAGTTTATACTGAGTATCCCCGTTTATACGATAGAGTCCATTCTGACTAGGAAATCCTTTTAATTCCATAGTCATGAGTATCTTGCCATCTGCAGTGAAAGCCATATATAGCTGTTGTGTACCTCCTGCAGGTGAGTTTACAGGGTATGTCACGTTGCCCACTTTAGTTATTTTCCACACACCTACCAGTGCATTCTGGTTACTCTGGTTATTTTCATTGTTCCCTTGTTTACCGCCGTTGCTGTCCTTGTTGTTACCATTACTGCCTTGGCTGCTGCTATTGTTAAGCTTATTTCCTTGGAGGTTATTACACCCGGTGATAAGGGCTACAGTGCTGAGCATCATAAGCGCTGTAATTATGGAAAGAATCTTGTGTTTCATGTAAACACTCCTTTGCAGCAATCTGCTTGCTGCAAGCATAAGATACGTCCGCCTCAAGCGTCCGTAAGTTTATTTTTTGCTGGCAGCAAAAAATAAACTTTCTCTTCCATATTACCCCCCCCCCCCCCCTTAAATGTCAAGGGAATAGAAGCTGGTTTTATAGTACTTGATTTGTTCGGTAACTTTGGTGTCGAATAGGTTTAATTAATATAGAGCCGATAAGCTTGATGTTTTGAGAGGTTTCCGATATACACGATGCTGCGGTAGAGAAGTGCATACACGTATATGAAATACTTTTGGCGTATGATACTCAATATTTGAATAAGAATAGATGTGTAATGTGTAAACAAAGGGAAGATATAAAATAAAGCGGTCAAAAAAAGCCAACTCTCGGACTCGAACCGAGTACCTGCACGTTACGAGGGTGCTGCTCTGCCAGGTGAGCTAAGTTGGCAAGAAAAAACAGCTGTAAACAAAATACAGCGGTTTTCTTTAAAAGACGTTTAAGAGTATACGATAAAAACAGAATTACGTCAAGGAATTTATTCGTGCGGAGGGTTTAATACCCGCCGTCCTCGGCAACGCTCTGCGACGTAGCAAAGGGTATTAAAGCCGACTGCAACCACCTCGTCAATATACATTTTGACTTCGAGTTTTTTATAAAGCAAAAAACTCGAAGCTACTTACCGAATGTACACGGCTGCACATTCGGTAGCAGACTTTTTATCCTGTTCTTATACATATTTTTTATCTACTAAATCTCTCGTACTTTTTGCGGTTAATTTTTTAATGTTCACCGCTGGTAATGATTCAGTTAGAATTCATCAAAGGATACTTCCGGTTCTTTTACCGGATTATTGCTTTCTTCCGGTTTACCTTCAATATCTTTTACCGGTGATGTATCGGGAGCAGCTATATCAAATTTACCATAGTCAGCTTTTAGTTCTTCAATAAGCTGTGCATAGGCTTGTTCATCTAAAATAGCAAGTAAATCTTTACACTGAGCCGGAGAAACTGCAATGCGTATTGCCGGGCTGTTCGAGCCGTCGCCAGATTCGGTAGTAGCTGTTGCAAGAATAAAGTACGGGCGCTGCGGTGTAATAAATTGGTAGTCAAATCGCAATACCGGATATGCTTCATGTGCTGAACCGAACAGTCCCCAACTCATTAAAACCTCTATCTTTCCAAAAGCCCCTTTTTTCTTTGCGCCTTCTTGTGTCAAGTTTTTATCTGCAAAAGCTTGTAAATACTGCTCAATCGCTTGCCGAAAAAGGGTTCGTTCATTCCGCTCTAATGCAACCCAGATATTATCGCCCAACATTTTATGATGAAATTTCAGTATACCGGTTGCCGGTTCAAACACAAAACTAATATCCCGCGGCAGCAATACATTAGAATAGCGTTTTACGATATTGAGGTGCAGTACCCCCAAAGACTGCGGCGGATAATTCGTGAGGTCATTTGCATCTCTTTTTTTTGTGGTAGAAGTACATCCAGCCGTTACAAGAAGACCGGCAAACATTAGCGCAAGCAAGCACAAGAATATCACACGTTTCATAATAAACTCCTGATAAACACCTCTATACAGTAGAGAGTCTTTTTATTCGTGCGGAGGGTTTAATCCCTCGACACTCTGCGTGGTAACAAAGGGTATTAAAGCCGGCTGCAACCACCTCGTCAAAAATATACATCCTTGTACATTTTTGACTGCGAGTTTTTGTTCAGTACCGCCACGGAGGGCGGGTGTGTTAAGCAGAAACGATGTTTTACAAAAAACTTCTTTTTGTAAAACTCGCAAGGCAATTTACAACACGGACGTTGTAAATTGGCACAACTCGTTTCTGTTTGGAACCACCGGCATCCATGCCGAATCGCACACACAGTGCGGAACATTAAGCACTGTACCCCGACGCTCTGCGTCAGGATATGTTGATTCATACTGGGCGATTGTACGGAAAATGTTCTTTTAATGCAAGTATGACTAACAGCAACGAAATGACACTAGGGAAGTTCTAAGAATCTGTTGCTGATAGGTGATGCTTGACAAACCGGCAGAATCCCCATAGCCTCATTATCGGTCAATAGCGCAGCGCGTAATTTAAGAATAGACCTGTTCGATAACTGCGTTTCCGAATAGGTTTAATTTTCCGGGAGGTATACACAATGAATAATGCAATACGGCTTCTTCCCGCCGACAAAATTTATACCGTTTATAAACGGCTGCAGCAAGAAAACCCTAACCCGAAGAGTGAACTGTACTGGAAAAATGTGTACACATTGTTGGTTGCCGTAGTGCTGTCCGCACAAGCAACAGATACCGGTGTCAATAAGGCAACGGCACCGCTTTTTGAACACATTGATACTCCTGAAAAGATGCTGCAGCTGGGGGAAGAAGGGTTGAAGGAATATATTCATTCAATCAATTTATATCCGACAAAGGCAAAACGGATTATTGCTTTGAGTAAAATACTCGTTGAGGAGCATCATTCAGCGGTACCGCATGACCGTACTGCTTTAGAGAGCCTGCCGGGTGTAGGACGCAAAACAGCAAATGTTGTGCTTAATGTAGGTTTTGGTGAACCGGCGATAGCTGTTGATACGCATATTCTACGAACTGCGCCCCGCATCGGACTTTCAAACGGCACAACTCCGCTGGAAGTCGAAGCTGATTTATTGCGTATTACCCCCAAGGAATTTATCCTTGATGCACACCATTGGATTCTGCTGCACGGAAGGTATGTATGTAAAGCCCGTACACCGAATTGCACCGAATGCCTTATCAATGATCTCTGTCTCAAAAATGGCATCCTTCAATAAATTTCAAGTTAAACACATAATGATTTGACAAAAACATCTTTTACCGTTAGAATAGAAGGTATGAAAAACATCTTTCGCTATTTAAGCATCAGCCTCATAACAAGTATGATGCTTGCTTGTTCTGCAGCTCCTCCCGTTCAACAGGATCCTACACAGACGGCAGAGGTTCCCGTCCCTGTTGTACAACCGGAACCGGTCAAAGAACCCGAGAAGCCGGTAGAACCGGTAAAAAAAACGATGCCCGCACCGGCGCCCAAAAAAGCGCCAGCTAAACCGGTAGCGCAAGTAAAAAAACAGGAAACAGATCCGGTCGTAAAAGCCCCGGCAGCAAAAGCGCCCGAGCCGGTAAAAAAAGAAGAACCTAAAAAAGAGCCTGTTAAACCTGCTAAATCGGCGGAGCCTGAAAAAGCTCCGGAACCGGCTGCCCCGGTAGAAATGCCTGAGCCTGTAGTAGAAACAAAGCCGGAACCGGTTGTAGAACCGAAACCGGCACCTGTTGAAGAAAAAAATGAGATTATTGCGGAATTTGAAGGGGTTCAAATTACGAAAGAAACCTACAACCAAACTAAAACAGAGATGGAAAAGATTGTGGATAAGCTCAACCGTATTACAGCAACAAAAGACTATAACCAATGGATCAGTTTTTTGTCTGCCGAGTATCGGCAACAGTATTCACAAACATCGACCCTCAAAATGGTTTCCGAAGCGTTGCCGGTAAAAGGAATCAAGCTCAAATCGCTTAAAGACTACTTTTCGTATGTCTTTGTACCCTCACGGCAGAATGTCCGAGTTGACGATATTCAGTTTGTTTCCCCAACCAGAGTAAACGTGATTATGAAGCAAGGAAATGTTTCATTGCTGATTTATGGTATTGAAAATATCAACGGTAGCTGGAAATTACTGCCGCCGAAACTTTAACAATTAAGGAGGATTTTATGCGTAAAAGTATTGTGTCTGCGGTTTTTGCCGCTTTGATTTGTGCAGGATGGATGATGGCGATTCCTGTCGGTCCCATTCCGATTGTATTACAGAATGCTCTTGCTGTACTAGCAGGACTTCTCCTTGGACCGCTGTTCGGAGGTCTTTCAGTTTTGCTATTCTTAATTGCCGGAGGGGTAGGGCTACCGGTATTTTCGGGCGGAAAAGGAGGATTTGCTGTATTTGCAGGTCCCACCGGAGGTTATTTAGTCGGCTACCTTGTAGCAGCAGTTATCTGCGGTTGCATCATGCTACTCCTTCGATTCCGTGACTGGAACATAATTGTCCGCACCGCTGTTATTGCCCTTGCAGCCTTTGCGGGTTTTTTGAGTATCTATGTTTTTGGTCTAATCTGGCTCCGCCATGCACTGAATCTCACGTGGGCAGACACCTTTTTAAAAGGTTGTCTCCCTTTTGTTCTGCCCGATTTGATAAAGCTCGTTATCATCGTGCCGGTAGCTCTAAAGATACGTCCCATTATTCAACGGTATTCAAACTAAGCCGGGAACGCTCACGCGAACAGATACAGATTTGTCTAGGGCTGCTTTAAAACTTCAGTTTTCCTGCTGTCCTAGAGCATTGAACAGCATCCCCGATTCAGAGAATCGAGGTACAGTACCCAATGGTACACATTGTATAAATGATCGAAACACAAAACGCAAACACATTACTTACACTTACCGGAATCGGTAAGCAATTTTCAAAAGCAGCAAAACCGGTATTAAACGATGTATCGTTTTCGGTATTTGAGCATGACTGTATTGTCGTATCAGGTCAAAATGGATCAGGAAAAACAGTACTGATGACTCTCATTGCTGGGCTGGAACAGCCGACATCAGGTTCCATCTACCGTAAACAGTGTAACGGCAAAGATATTCCGGTAGGTTTAGTTTTTCAGGATGCCGATGCACAAATTTTGGGCGACACAGTAGAAGAAGATATATTATTCAGTGTACGCTACAGCCGTCTTTCCCAACCAGAGCGGATACAGCGGCTCGAAACCATACTCAAACAGCTCGGTCTATTGGAAAAAAGAAACTATCCAGCCCGCAGTTTATCAGGAGGAGAAAAAAGACGGCTGGCAGTTGCCGGTATCTTAATGATGGAAGCAGATATTATTATCTTCGATGAACCGTTTGCTAATTTGGATTTTCCCGGTGTTGTGCAAGTAACAACCATGATACGGCAACTTAAAGAATCTGGAAAAACCATTATGGTTCTAACCCATGAATTAGAAAAAGTACTGGCACTTGCAAATCGGCTGTTTATTCTCCATAAGGGGACGCTGGTATATGATGCAGAACCCAAAACAGCATTAGAAAACGGAATATTAGCCCAATACGGTATACGGAATCCACTCTGTACATACCGCACTATTGAAGACCTTATCTGGAATGCCGATGAATTATAGTAAGCAACATTTTTTATTTCAATATAACACACAAGATACCCCTATTCACCGTATTTCAGCGGGTATAAAATTAGCAGTGCTCTGTCTTTCATCTTTTACCCTGTATGGTGCGCCGCCGCTATGGCTAGCCCTCTACGGATTGGTACTTCTGGCTATTTGTATCTGGGCAAAGTTATCATGGGAAACCATAAAAAAGAATTGTAAATTCTTGTGCATCTACACCGTGTGTATCTTTGCTATTAAAATAATCGGAGCGCCACTTACAGGCAGTATTGTGTGGCAGACAATGCAGGAAACCTTCGTATTTATGCGAATGCTAATGCTTATTTTATTTACTGCATCCGTCTTTTATGAGACAACCTCAAAAATAGAAATCTTTACTTTGTGCGAACATTTAGAGCGTTTTGTCTGCAGAAAAAAATATACAGGGGCCTTTTCGACTATTTTTACCATCACGATAATGTGTGTACCACAAGTATTTGAAAACTGGGCGCAGCTGAATTACGCATATAATGCCCGTGTTAAAGAAAGGAAAGGAATAATAAGCGCTTATCGACGGCTTACAGCCTTACTCCCCTCCTTAATCGAAAAGCTACTCCGGTTTGCATTAACAGCAGAAAAAGCGCTAAAAAATCGTACAACGAGCTTTTTTAACCGCTAGCATCAAGTTGAATGCGGGCTAAGGTCAAAAAAAAATGGAGGCTGCTCAAAAAGACCCAACTTTTGAGCCCCCCAAAGCTACATCCGCCTGATCAATCCAACCTGCAATCCTATAGAAACGATTGAAACAGCTGTCCCACCAATAGATTCCAGCCATCCACCAGTACAAATAGGATGAGCTTAAACGGCATAGAAATTTGTACTGGAGGCAGCATGATCATACCCATTGACATAAGAATACTCGCTACCACCATATCAATGATAATAAACGGCAAATACAAAAATATTCCTATTTGGAAGGCAATGGTGAGTTCATGCAGGATAAATGCCGGTATCAGCACATGAGTTGGAACATCTGCGAGGGTATTTGGCTTATCCATGCGACCAAGAGACATACACAGTCTGATATATGACGAATCATGCGCCATCTGCTTATACATAAAAAGACGCAATGGCTTTTCTGCTTCCGTATAAGCAGTTTCTATATTGATTTCTCCATCAGCCATGGGTTTAAACGATTTACTGTAGATTTCCGTAAACGTCGGCCACATAATGAATAGCGTTAGAAACAATGCTATGCCGTTCAGTACTTGCGTAGGCGGTACTTGCTGGAGCGACAATGCGCGTTTAATAAAGTCAAGTACAATACTCAGCCGCAGGAACGAGGTCATCAAAAGAAGAATACTCGGCGCGAGGGTAATAAGCGTTATCAGGAGGAGAAGCTGGATAGAAAATGCAACTTCCTGATTACTTTGCGGCTCCCGGATGTTTAAATTGACGAAGGGAATAGTCCCTGCCTGCCGGTTTGCATCAATTTCAGTACGACCGGTTTGTGCCGTATCGGCTCTATTTTGCGCAAAACCTACGGTAGGGCTGCAGAGCAAACACATACAGGCAATATAGATTGCAATTTTTTTCATCATTTATCTCCCCTGCCGTTTACAGACTCACTTTCCGAAGCATCTATAGCATAATTCATGTCTGTGTATCTGTTTCCTCGGCTGCTGAGAGTGCTATTTGCCGGTGTTTGTTCTGTTCCTTCTTTTTGTGAGGTTCCGGTATTCTGCAAACGTTCCCGCTGTTTACTTAAAAACGAATCGAAAGGATCAGCTGCTGTTTGAGGTTTTGCAGCAGGAAAGAAAGTTTGCAGCAGTGATCCGAAATCCTGCTTTGGTCCGGCAGTTTGTGCCGCATGTAAGTTCATTGCATCGATTAATTCTTTATCAGTGATCTCTGCAATAAGCGATAATGAGGAATCCGCTGCACCAATCAAATATGCCTTGTCAATCAGAGTAACAATATGGAGATTTTTATTTGGAGCAAGAGCTAACGATGCTACATTTTTAAGAAAAGGATCGTCAGCAGCAGTAAACCGTTTTGATCGTCTAATAAAATAAAGTACCCCATAGATAAGCGCACACACAACAGCAAGGGAAATAACAAGTTGAAACAGCATTCCGGCAGTGGAGGAACGTCCCGAAGACTGAGGCGCAACAGTATCCGCTACCGGCAGCAGCGTCTCATCAGTTTGTAACACAATCGCTGTTTCAGAAGCTGCACCGGAAGTGGGTATCGCTTGGGACAGTTTGTTCTGTCCGGCATCATCCGCATATACAACAGCAGCCACACACGATAAGAGAATAAAGAGAAATACAATTTTATAAGAGACTCTATACATTTTCCCACCCAAGCCCCGTATACATTCTGAGTTATACCGCAGAATCTTCTATGGCATAAAGCTCCCAAGCATGTTTCGTAAACCAACGATACAACTATCCGTCAATACATTACAAATCAGCTTTAGAGGAAGTCTTCCAGCATGGACAACCGCTTTTAATATGCCAACACTTAGTGTGTAGTAGCCTATTAGAAACGCAGCGGCTGCCTCTATGCATCGGTAATACGTTCAGCCGGTGATAAAATTTCGGTAACACGGACTCCGAAGTTTTCGTCAATGACGACGACTTCTCCCTTTGCAATCGGCTTATGATTTACGAGTATGTCAACAGGTTCACCGGCGAGCTTATCCAATTCGATAATATGCCCTTCTCCCATACTTAGAATTTCTTTAATCATCTTACGGGTACGACCAAGTTCAACGGTCATCTCCATAAAGACATCCATAATCAGCCCAATATTGCTTTGCTCTGACTCAGTTACTCCATTCATGAGAGAAGGAAACTGTACGGACTGCACATTCGGATTCATACCGGGCATTACCATTCCGCCTTGAATTGCATTGCCTCCCGGCATTCCCATACTCATACCCATCGGTTGTTGTCCCATTTGCGGCATACTATTCATTCCATTCATCGGCATATTCATTGCTCCCATTGCATTACCTTGATCAGGAGCAGGCGGCGCTATCGGCTGTACCGGTTGCGGAACAGCTTCCGGCTTATTTAACTGATCAGCAATTTGTTCTGCAGTTCTTTTAGCTATAATTTCCCATAAATTATAGCTTGTGTCATCAATTGTAACCGAATATGCTAAAAGCGCAAAATCTTGTGAAAGACGTATCATTGCTTTCGGCACATGATGAGCCTCTGCCGGCATATTTGTAACGCCTTTAATCTTCGCTCCATCGAAGGCACTGATTTCCTTGCCGACATACTGCGCAATCGTTTCGCTGATAACAGACAATGCCATGTCATCAATCTTTACATCTGCTTCGTTATTTACTAAGCTGACAAGCTTTTCGGCAAATTCAGGGACAAGTACAAATACGTGATCACCGGTTAGAGAACCGTCAAAATCTATAGTAACGGCAACCGCCATCTCCGGAACTTTCTGTAAAAATGTTTCCCGTCCGCTCAGCTCTATAACAGGATTTGCAACAGATACTGTCTTACCGGTCATTGAATCCAGATTAGCAGCGAGTGCGGAAACATTTCCGTCAAAGAATTTCTGTAATGCTTCCTGCTGTGCCGGTGTAAAAGCTCCTTCTGCAGGGGCACTGGCGGAACCGCCGCCCATACCCGACAACAATGCATCTATTTCATTTTGAGAAATGGACCCATCACTCATATAATTCCTCCTGATCAGCATTTAGCTCTTCAAATTCATCCTGATTGAGATCTTCAATCTTTTCCAATATTTGCACGGCAACCTTGTTTCCTACAACACCCGGCTGACACCAAAATTTCTTTCTGCTGCCGACACTGAGTGTAAAAGGATTGCCTACTCTCGTATCGGTAAGCCGGATAATGTCGCCTGCGCGGAGATTAAGCACATCCCGCACCGGTAATTTCAAAGAACCAACCTCGGCAACAAGATCCATATCCACGGTGGATAGCTTTTCCTTCAAAACGCCCATATACTGTGTTGTGGAACTTCTTCGTACCGATGAGAACCAGAACTGACTCGATAGCTTTGAAATAATCGGCTCTATCGTGATATAGGGAATACAGAAGTTCATCATTCCTTCTTCTTCCCCAACTTTTGTTTCAAGTGTAACCAAAACAACCATCTCTGAAGGAGGAACAATCTGTGCAAACTGCGGGTTTGTTTCAATTTGTCCTAGCCGAGGACGCAAATCGATAACTTGTGTCCAAGCCTCGCGCATATTTGCCAAAATACGCACGATAACCCCTTCCATAACAGATGCTTCTATATCGGTAAGTTCCCGCTGTACCATGGTGCCTTGTCCGGTACCGCCAAACAGCCGGTCAATAATAGAAAAGGTAACCGATGGGTCTATTTCCAAAACAGCATTTCCCTTAAGCGGATCCATATTGATGACAGCCAAGGTTGTCGGTGTAGGAATTGAACGGATAAACTCCTCATACGTCAGCTGGTCAACAGAAGCGACATGCACATGCGCCATGCTTCGCAGCTGAGCGGAAAGAGCGGTGGTAGTCAAACGCGCGAATGTTTCGTGCATAATTGAAACAGTACGCATTTGCTCTTTAGAGAACTTATCCGGCCGCTTAAAATCGTAGATTTTAATTTTCCGCGTATCATTGACCGGTCTAAATTCTTCCGCCTCAGTATCCCCAGAGCTGATTGCAGTGAGAAGCTGGTCTATTTCGTCCTGCGATAATACTTCAGTCATACAATCCCTACTGTTCTATAATATCATATTGAGTAAAAGCGACGCCTTTTATCTTCGTTTTTGATAGGATATTATCATTAATCTCATTGCGGATTTCGATTTTAATCTTTTCCTCCTGACGGAGTTCCGCAACGGTTTTGTTCTGGAAGTAAGAGCGGAGAAAATCCTTGAGCTCTACAAGCCGTGCCGTCAGTTCCTGCGGTGTTGCTTTATCATTTGCAGGATATCCAAGCTCTACTTTCACAATAACCGTACCCGGCACCGTATCACGTGTTGAGGTTTTTACTGCTTCAATCGCGGAGTAATATTGTAGAATTTCCCGAGAATCACGATATTCTTCGGCTATCGGATATTCAGAATGCGATTTCCCGTTCCTTGATAGCAGATTAACCGTGATAACAACAACCGTCACAATAAAAATCAAAGCAGCCAGTGCAAGGGCAATATACTTGAGCAGCGTAGAAAGCAGCCCAGCCTTTTTAGGTTTTACTGAACTGTCAGAGGGTAACGCGTCCTCCATTCCGTGATCATCATTTAAGTTTGCATTCTCGTCAGCCATTATGGGTACTCCTCTCTTTTACACATAAACCTATGAACATCTTCAAAAACAATGGTTTTTGAGGTTCCTCTTTATTTTTTTTCTTATTCTTTTAATGATAGTTTTTGTTGCTATACATATAGAATAAGAAGTATTTCCCTATCATTATGCACTAAAAATGTGCATCGTCCAAAATAATAATGTCAACCCGCCTATTGTAGGCACGCCCTTCTTCCGTTTCATTGGAATAGACAGGACGGGTATCTGCATATCCCGCTATCGAAAACTTATCTTCCTGTGCACCAAAGTCTGTCAGATAATGTAGGACATTTATAGCACGGGCAGATGAAAGCTCCCAATTACTTTTCCACGTTTCAGAAAGCGAAGCACCTGAATCGGTATGACCCTCTATTCTAAACCGCCGTGTTGCCAGTTCCTTATCCGATAAGAACTGACTTATTCTCAGCAAGGTTTCACGGCTCTCTTCTATATTAAGCTCTGCACTATTCCGCGGAAAAAAAGAGTCGGCTGCAAGAGAGATTACCAAACCGCGTTCATCGCTGGTAACGGCGATCTTATTTGATTTTATTTCCGGCGCAAACAAAGATACCGCCTTTTTTAGCGCTGTGCCTAGCAGCCGTCCCTTTTCCATAGAAGGCATAGAACTGATGGTATTGCCGAGATCGGCAAGTTTTCCTGCCGCTAAGGAAATAGAACCTCCTGTAGGATCTCCGCTGATGGACGCAGATAATGCCTGTAAGCGGGTTATATCAACTTCGCTCGGCTCATACAGCATAACAAAGAAGCAAAGCATTAACGTAACCATATCGCCATACGTTGTCAGCCATCCGCTTCCCGCAGCTTGTACTTCTTTCTTTTTCCGTGCCATATATTAATCCTTCACCAACTCAGGTTCCAGTCTTTTACGGTCTGCAGGATCAAGGTATGTAAGCAGCCGCTGTGCAAGAATACGCGGATGGTCTCCCGATTGAATACCAAGTACTCCTTCTATGATCATTTCTTTTGACCGCACCTCTAAGTTATTCTGATATGTAAGCTTGGAAGCAACCGGGATGAGCAGCCAGTTAGACATCATTGAACCGTAAAAGGTTGTAACAAGAGCAACAGCCATGTTTGGTCCCAAGGAACTCTTATCTTCAAGGTTTAACAACATACCGATAAGACCGATAACCGTACCCAACATTCCGAAACCCGGTGCCAGGGTTGCCCATGCGTTTACGACAGAAATCCACTTATTATGGCGTTCCTCCATCTGCCCCAGCTCATTTTCCATAGAGACTCGGATTGCCGCTCCGTCAATACCATCGATTACATTGCGCAAACCTGCTTTTAGAAAAGGGTCGTCAATATCGTTCAGCTCTTCTTCGAGAGCAAGCAGACCGGTACGTCGGCTTTTTTCAGACAGAGTCATCAGTTTTTGCACCGTCTCCCCGTCCTTAAAATCGGCAATCTTGAATACTTTGCCCATAACCTTAAAAACACCGATAGTATAAGAAAGCGGATAGGTTAAGAACAAACACATATATGAACCGCCGATGGTAATGAACATCGAAGGAATGTCGATAAGACCTCCAAGCGAGCCCCCTACAAAAGCGCCGAAAAAAACAATACCAAGACCGCCGAATATACCGATAAATGATGCTATATCCATACCTTGCCACCAGCTCCCTTACATTTCGTTTTTAAAACCGCCGATACGTTTACGGTACGCAATAATTGCATCGATCAACGCTTCAGGTTTTTCTTTTATTACAAAGCTCTTCCCTGACAGCATGTGCAGCGTTACATCAGGATTGCACTCCACCGTTTCAATTTGATGAGGATTTATCCAATATTCCGTACCGTTAAGCCGCGTAACCTTTATCATACAGTATCTGTTATATTACATTATTACCGCTTCAGATTCAATACAGTATCAAGCATTGTATCGGAAGTTTGAATAGTTTTTGCCCCGGCTTGGAACCCGCGCTGTGTAATAATCATGTCGGTAAACTGATCGGTTAAGTCAACATTACTCATTTCGAGGGTGCCGGCGATCAATTTGCCCTTTCCCATTACGCCTGATGTGGTAATATTTGCAATACCGGAGTTGTTGGACTGAACATAGGTATTCTCACCCGCTTTTTCCAAACCGCCTTGGTTTGCAAATCCTGCCATTGCAAGCTGTCCGATATCATGGCTTACACCGTTGGAATACACACCGGTGATAACACCGCTTTGGTCAATCTTAAAGTTTTCAAGATAGCCCATTGCATAACCGTCCTGCTCATAAGCTTTGGTGGTGCTGCGTTCTGCAAACTGAGTAATTGTATTGCGGGATGTGCCGATTTCACCTAAGTTAATGTCAAAAGTGTGCCGGACAGCTTCTCCGTCTTCCCCGGCAGTTGCACCGGGTACATTATAAGAAACCTGCACCAGTACCTGACCTGCTGCCGCGGAAGTATTTCCCGCCGTGTCGGTAACGGAAGCAAGGTGTCCGTAGTTATCAAAAGTTACCGTGAACGTGTTTCCGGTACCGTCTGTGGTGCCGACTCCCGTGCGGGTTGCGGTAGCTTCCGCGTTTTCGGGGTCAACATTGACTGTTGCAAGCCATTGGTTTTGGGTACCCGGAACACGGGAGAAGCTTAAATTCAGCTCATGGGTTTCACCGAAGGTATCGTATACCTTAAATTCGGTTGACCATGTTGATTCCAGCACCTGAGCACGGTTTGCGTTTTCGGGTAATTCCGGCAGCCGCTTGTCGAGGTTACAGGCATAGTTCACTGAGGTGGTTGAACGGGCATCAATTTTCTGCCCGATCGGGATGATGAGGTCTTCCGTCTGTGCGGAAGTGTTGATAAGCCGGGTTCCGTCCACTTCTTGAGCCATCCAGCCTTGAACGCGCATTCCATTTGCAGGATTTACCATTGTACCATCGCGATCTACACCGAAAGCGCCGGCACGGGTATAAAAGCTCTTTTCACCTGATTTAAGCACAAAGAAACCGTTTCCTTGTACGGCAATATCGGTATTCACCCCGGTTGACTGTAAAGCGCCTTGCGTATGCACAGTGTCAATACTGGCAACCATCATACCAAGCCCGACTTCTTTCGGGTTGACACCGCCGACCTCTTCAGTAGGACGGGAAGCCCCGCTCATCTGTTGAGAAATTAAATCTTGAAAGTTAACCCGTCCGCGCTTAAAGCCCGTCGTGTTGACGTTTGCAATATTGTTACCGATAACATCCATTCTTGTTTGGTGATTCTGCATTCCGGAAACGCCGGAAAATAACGACCGCATCATATCTGTAAGCTCCTCTTTAATCCCTAAGTAATTATACTCGTTTAGTTATTCCAATCTTGCACAAACACGCCGTTTTTAGCGGATTCCGTCCGCATAAACGGTTTGCACACCCGACCATGGATACCATTTGCCGTTGACCTGTACCTGCGGGTTTTCTCCGCGAGTTGCCGCCGTGATGGTACCCGAAACAGTACCGCCGCTTTGTTCAATATCAACTTGTTTACCGACTACATTGACTGCTGAGGAATCTCCGATCAATCTATTCAAGGTTCCAAAGCTCTGATTCATGTTTGTCAGCTGCTCAAGGGAGGTAAACTGCGCCATCTGTGCGACAAACTGGGTGTCCTCCATCGGACTGGTAGGATCCTGATGAGTCAACTGCGCAACGAGCAGCTGGAGAAAATCATCCTTTCCCAGTTCTTGCTTGGGTTTCCTTCCTTCTGCAAAGTTCTTTTTATTGATTGTATCAACTTCCATGTTAAGCCGGGCTTTTTCTTCCCCGCTCATTTCAAAAGAAGGCATCGGAAATCCATTTCCCTGCGCTACCGTACTGATATTCATCGTTTCTTACCTCCGCTTACGCAAACACATTCACTGCTTGATCTTGCCCGAATGCGTAGACAGTTTCAATATCGGCATAACGATTATTTTGCATTACCTCCACGCGGCTTTTTTTTGCAAATAATTCGTTAAATTGCCCATTATCTTCTCCGGATTGATGGCTACCACCCTCTCCAGACCAGCTTATATCAAATTGTGCGCTTGCAAACCCTCCCTGTTCAAAGGCTTTTGAAAGCTGATCGATGCTTTCTTTAAAGGCTTGGTATGCTTCTTTTGAACCGGCAATAATCTTTCCGACGATTTTTTTACCGTTGACCAGCTCCAGATTTATCTTAACACTGCCGAGATGAGCAGGCTGCATCTGCAAGCGGATAATGCCGGCGTTATTGTCCTGTAATACAATACGGCCTGCCTGTACAAAGTCGGGAGCCATGTCCTGCACTTGCTGAGCCACTAACGAGGCAAAGCTCGGTGCGCTGCTCTCTTTTGCATCCTGCGCAGTATTTGCAGCGGAACCGAATCCTGCTGCCATGCCGCGGAAATCCGCAGCCATGTCAACAGATGGGGTATTGGAAACCCGCACGCCGGCACCTGCTTCATGGACAGAACCGTCTGCAGTAACTGGTGCTGCGTGTACCGTGCGCTCATCAACAATGGTAAACACCGGTTTTTGCTGTTTCGGCTGCTGAATCTTTGTACTTTTTTCGAGGACAGTGTCCGAAGCGGCTTCATCGGCATTTTTTTTCTGCTTTCCGGATAACTCGGCGGTGCCGGAAGCTGATGCGAGTACGCTTCCCGCAGCGGATTCTGCATCTATTTTACCGTTTTTCTGTTTTTTTACCTGCTGTGCTGCACTGGAAGACTCCGCAGCGGATTCTACTGCCGCTGTATTCGTTTCAGCTTGGGCTGTCAGCGCATTTTTCAAAAGCAGCTTCTCACCGGACTCAAGTGTATTTTTCCCTGCAAATCCTTTTTCGGCAGTAAGTACGGCATCTGCATCTACAGGGAGACCCGTAGGTTCAGCTTGTTGCCCATCAGCTCCGGTAGACTGCCGTGATTTACCGCTTTGTGATCCGCTCTTACTTTTCAGCCGGGCAAGTTCTGTCCGCATTGCAGTATGTTTCTTCTGCATAGTCTTATCTGCCATTTCAGCATCCAAGTCAGATATTTCCACTCCAGCAAGAGACTCATCGTCTGTCATCAGATTTTGCAGCATTTCAAAAAAAGACGTTCTCTTCCAGCTTGTTTCCGTTGCCGGTTGTTTATCCTGACTTTCTTGCTGCACAGCCTCTGTGTAATTGACTTGCTGCATATCATGTTGGACATCGAGTGTCTGCATTACTAAACCTCCAGTATTTCCAAAAAACCGCTCGTCGTAATGAGGCTTGGTATTCCGGTAATATTGTTCTATCAATATTATAGAATAAAAAGCACCGGCGGTATTGTGCCCGGCTGCCGTATTCCTGCGTACAGGATTACGGAACATGCCGAAAGGTCATATCTCATTGATTCGTGCGGAGGGTTTAATACCTCGACGCTTGCGTCGTAACAAAGGGTATTAAAGCCGACTGCAACCACTTTATGAGAGCAACATACCCCGACGCTTGCGTCGGGGTTGTTGATTATAAGGCTTCTTCTACCGCCAGAACCGCTTAAAGCCCTTTGATAAGTCAGCCTTTGCTTCAATTTTCGGCTTTTTTGTATACCTTATTGAGGGAGAATTTAAAACAACTGATTCTGCGAATAGATAGAAAAATTCTTCTAATATATAGCCTCTTAACAATTTGCAGACAGCCTTCTATAATAGAGATAATGAAAGAAGCGAAAAAAAAGAGCGAAACCTATAGCGCAATTCTCAAAAACGCAAAAACAGAATTTTTGCAAAAAGGTTTTGACAAGGCCTCTATGCGTTCCATTGCAGCGATGACAGGCATAACGGCGGGCGCCTTATATAAACACTTTCCATCAAAGGCGGCAATCTTTGAGGCATTGGTGCAGCCGCTTATCACTCAAACCCTCAGCATCGGTGCCGATTTTTCCGAAATCGCAATACAGCTTTTCAAAACAGAAAGCGCGCCGGCAATAAAAGAGGCAATACGCATATCGATACAGAATTTATATACGCTTGTTTATAACCGCTTTGACGAGTTTACGCTTTTGTTTAACCGTTCGGCAGGAACAAAATACGAAAATATTCGTCATGAATTTGTAATGGCAGATGTTGCAGCATGTAAAAAACTTATGGGTGACTTAACAATGCAAGGAATACGGATAAGTCCTTTGAACGATGATCAGCTGCACTTGATATATAGCACTGCCTTAACGCCGTTTTTTGAAATTATCACGCATGAATATTCCTATGAAAAAGCTCTCTCCTTCATGGATATTCTAACAGATGTAACCTATTTTTGCTGGACAAAAATTATGCAGCCGGAAAAATAATACAGAAACTTCTATCCGCTGAGTATTGCGTTTTACCGTTATTTTTGTTTTCTGTTACCCAACGCCTTGCGCCGAGGTTGTTGATTAGATCACTCCCGAATATTATTTGGAAAAGGCATCAAAAATGCGGGCTTTTAAATCATCGGTAGCGACAAATGATTGTGTACTCCCATCGTCAAAAGTAAGACTTAGCACGCAGCAGGACTCATGGAGTGCCTTTAAAACTTTTTCAACGTATTGATTTTCCAGAATTGTAGAAACTCTGATAAAGCCTTTTTTTACATCTCTATCCAAAGTCGAAATACCGGTAAGAGGAATTTCTTCTCCGCTTGTAGGCAGTACAAAAGCAGCGGTTTCGATAAAGGAACCTAAACGATTATAACAAGTAAAATTAGTATAGGCATCGGAAACATATACACGCTTATTCATTTGATATGAAAAATCGATCATGATATACGCATCGACATTTGTATGCTCGGCAGTCATCTTTCCTGGACGGATATAATATTTTAAGTTTTTTGATTCCATATATGCAGTAAGAACTTTTTCTTTATCTCTTGTATATGCCGTTACACATGAGGAGGATAAAATCACAGTTATTATACAAAATAAAAGAATTAATTTTTTCATAGCCTTACCCTATCTTATTTCAGTCAAAAAAAATCGCAAAAGGAATCTAAGGGAACTCTCTAAAAACTTCGGGTTTTAGAGCTTCCTGCTCTCATTTTTAAAATAAAGCGCTTCCAACTTTCTTGTATGATAAAGCTGGAAGCGCCCCGTTTCCTAAAAAATATTAGACTACTCTCCGGAAACTACAGTTGTAACTACCATATAGGGGATAGCAGGACTTGCCGGCCAGTCAATCCGAAGATCAACGGTACCTACTTTGGTAATACCGCCGTTTTTAGCAGCCTGCAGAATTCCGCCTTCACCTTTGAGGGGGAAGGCGGCAAAAAATGCCTGTGATGCCTCACCTGTTTTGCTGCCGACCATACCGGTAGCTCCTGCTACAGGCTGTGTAGTGGAGCAGGAAGCAACAAAAAGTGCTAATGCCAATGCAGCTAAAGCAAATAAACCTTTTTTCATAAAAAGTTCTCCTTCACATCATGCACAAAAATATGGTGCATGAAAGATAACACTTTGCCTAAAGCAAAGATAATGCTATAATAACACGAATCATTGCATAAAGCAAGATATAAATGAAAAAAAATAAATTGCGGAAGGGAGTAACATTCTCGTGCGCCGCATCCTACCTGATAGAGTAAATCCCTCCGCTTTCTGCAACAAAGCCTTCATAAATAAGTCCTTCAAGGGCTTTATCAAAAAGTGGCTGTTCCGTCCGGGTGTTTGCATATAACTCTGTATATGCTTGTCCGTTCTGTTCCGTCAAACTACGGATTACCGCACCGCGGGCTTGCCGTACAGAGCCTTCAAACTGGGACTGTTTGGTGTAATGCTTACTCTTCCGGTTTGGATTGACAATTACTTTTTTTAAGGCTGCCCCATAATCCATAAGAGCATAGTACCAAAGCCGCGGGTTTTCAGTATACACGGAGGCTTTGATATGGGGGAATAAATCCTTATCGCTTACGGAATTATGATCTTTAAAAAAGAAGAAAATATACACTGCCCGGATATTGGTTTCGATAAGGGCATTGGGTTTATTGTATGCAAAAGTAGAAACGGCAGCCGCAGTGTAGGGACCGATTCCCGGAAGGCTTTGCAGAACTTCGGTATCTTCGGGGACACATCCGTTGTGTTTCTGCATAATGGTTTGTGCGCATTGATGCAAAAAACGAGCGCGGCGGTTATACCCCAAACCAACCCATTGCTCCAGCACTTGCACAAAGGATGCTGCAGCGAGGTCTGCTGCGGTAGGAAACACCTCCAGCCAGCGCTTGTATTTTTCTACAACCCGTTCCGTTTGTGTCTGCTGCAGCATAAACTCCGAAACAAGGATAGCGTATGGATCTTGAGTAGTACGCCACGGAAAAGACCTTCCGTGCGCTGCATAGTAATCCAAAATCGTCTTTTGAAAATCGGTATAGAGAATGGTATTCATAAAACGGGGATCATTCGTTCCGAGGCTGAATAAGAGACTTCCGCAAGAGCGCATCTACAATCAGCTCGACGATTATATCGGGCTGGTAGCGCTCGGTGTCGATGATAAGATCGGCAAAGGCATAATCGGTGTTGTCTATATTGTAGAGTTCTTTGTACCGCCGGGTATCATCACTGTCGCGCATATTGGTAAACGCACGGATAGTCTCAGCGCTGCCCCCTTCCCGCTGCAAAATACGTCCAACCCGAACATCCTCGGATGCGTATAAGTAGACCTTCAGGTCAGCTGCTTTGAGCAGCCAAATCGCAAGCCGGGAACCGAGTACGCATGACTTTTGCATTGCCTGTTCAACTTGACGCTCATCAACAAGACGGTCAAACCGGAAGTCTGTTTTTGCCTGCTCAATGATATCCCGTAACGGCATGTTCAGTTCTTTTGCAAGTGTTCTGAAGGTATAGTTGATGCACGGAATACCGAGTATTTGTGCAAGAAGAGTAGAGACAGTGGTGTTCCCGCAGCCCGATGCTCCGGAAATAGCGATTCGTACATTTTTTCCTGCCGGTATGCGGTAAAGAGTACTCTCAGGCGTAAAACTTTTTGTATCCATCTGCTTTACCCCGCTTATTCTACATTATGGGCTTGCTCGCGGATATTTTCGAGAGCATCTTTTGCAGCGATAACAGCCTGTCCGATAGCCGTAAGCTGATTTTTTGAACCGATGGTATTCACCTCCCGGTTTATTTCTTGACACAGAAAATCGATCTTTCTTCCCGGCGTTTCGTTTTCAGTTATTTCTTTTTGCAAGGCATTGATATGCGCCTTTGCACGGATAATTTCTTCGTTGATGGTGTACTTAACAAGCAATACTGCTATTTCCTGCATGACTCTCTGCTCATCCGGTTCATGCTCCAGCAGTTCGGCGAAACGTTTTTTCAGTGTTGCAGAAAAAATAGCTTCCATCTGCGCTGCATTTGTTTCAATCTCTTCGATAGCCTGGGAAAGGGTGGTAAGCATTTTCTGCATATCAGCTTTAAGAGCCTTTCCTTCTTCAATTCTTGTCCGGTTAAAATGCTCAATAATGAGGTCTAGTATCGGCTGTAAATCCTGCTGCCACTGGTCTGCGTTAAAGGTCCTGTCCATCTGCAGTATGCCTTCCTGCCGCAAAATGAGGTCAAGACTTACCTGATCTTCCATTCCTAAACTACGGGCAATTTCGGAAACAGACCGATAATATGACCGAGCTAAGGAAATATTCGGCGTAATCGCTTGATTTTCATACGTTTTTTTAATACGCAGATAAAAATCAACCTTACCGCGGATAATGTGCCGAGTAAGAAACTTACGCAAAAAAGGTTCCAGCTGAGCCATAGACTGCGGAACGTTAATCGTCAAGTCCAAAAAACGGGAGTTATAGCTTTTCAGCTCACACGATATATCGGTGTTGTGTACGATGCTGTCGCAATATGCATAGCCGGTCATGCTTCTCATACGTGTACCGCCTTTTCCAAAAGTTCAGTATAAATGGCTCTCCCTAGTTTCCAATTGTCTCCGGCGCCGACAGTGATAAATAAGTCCCCCTGCCGTAATTCATTTTTTATAAAATCTTTTGCTTCCATAATTTCATCAAAATAGTAGACGTTTTTCCGCCATTTTTTCATTTGTTCATACAGCGTTCTGCCGCTTATCTCCCCTGTGTATTTTTCCCGTGCCGATGCATAAATCTTATGCAGAATAACCGTATCGGCATAGTCAAACGAATCGGCAAATTCTGTGAGCAGCGCTGCCGTACGGGAATAGGTGTGGGACATAAAGTCGGCAATAATACGCCGCTCAGGATAAAAGTCATGTATACCTTTGAGTGTTTTCCGGATTGCGGTTGGATGGTGTCCGTAATCATCCATAAAGAGGATGCCGTTTACCTCTCCCACAATTTCGCTCCGCCGCTTTGCTCCCTTAAACGATGCAAGGCTATTGCGTATTGCAGTCAGATCGGCAAGGGTAATTTCGTTCCTTTCTTGCTTAATTAAACTGACAACAAGCGCTATTGCTCCTGCTGCATTCAATATATTGTGCTCTCCGGGGATTCCTATATGAAATTCTCCGGCAAAGCCCCGCAGTGAAAAAACAGATTGACCGTTTTGAATGCCATGTATTTTAATGCCGTAATCTCCCCGTGCGGTTTTGCCGTAAGGGGTCAAGATAAGATCGGGACGGGAAGAAAAGATTAACCTTGCTGCATCGCAGGCGCCCTCATCATCAGCACAATAAAACAACTCGCTAAATTGAGGAAGCCTGTCTATATACTGTAAAAATGCGGTTAAGATATCTTCATATTTGGGATAATAGTCCTGATGATCACTTTCGATACTGGTAAGGACGATTTTTTGCGGATGAAAGAGTAAAAAATTCCGCTTGTATTCGCAGGTTTCCGCCACAAAATATTTTGATCCATTGATAACCGTACAGCTGCCGCCGAAGTTGGAAACTGCGCTGCCAGCCAACACGGATGCTTCTAAGCCGCTGTTTTTGAGCAGTGTTCCGATAATGCCGGTTGTGGTTGTTTTTCCATGTACCCCTGCAACTCCGGCAGAATAGCTGTGTTCGGAAAAAGCTCCCAGTGCTTCAGGGTAGCTCATCCTCGGCAAATTTTTCTCCGCTGCAGCATGCAGTTCGGGATTTTTATCCGGCGTATACGCAGTAGAATAGATAATCAGACGGGTTGCAGCAGGAATATTCGAAGGATCAAAGGGACTGCTGACCGGTATATTGAGCTTTTTTAATAGTGCATCAGTGTAAAATTCATCGCTGACATCGCTGCCGGTTATGTGTGCGCCCCGCGAAACAAGCAGTTCCGCCAAAGCTGCCATACCCGTTCCTTTGATGCCGATCATGTGAATATGATAACCGGAGAGATTTTCTGGCAAACGAGTTTCTGTCATAGTAGATATGATAAATGATATTTTGATTTTTAACAAGGATAGAATATCATTCTAAAAATGAAGTTTTCGGACAGCCCTAACTTAATGCATTTTCTTACAAGACCGAACCGATAGACTGTCAATAGTTTTTGTTAATTTCTAGTGCTTTTTTTGAATGTTTGTCTGTGAAAAATAGCCGAAATTTTGGTACAGAGACAAGCATAGCTCTACAAACATATGTAAATAAATACTAACAAAACATCAACAAAAGCACGCAATCAGAATGCATGGAATTTCGCACATATTTGTGCTACCCTGTAGTATCCTAATCTATACTATGACTATACTACGCACCCATAAAATAATTTACGGTTGGCAGGTTGCAACCGTAAACATAAAAGACTTAATAAACATTATTTTCTGTCGATATTTAAGGCGGAGGTGATACTATGCGTACGGTTAAACACCCTAAAAACAAAGAGAATTTTGAATTTTACATTAAAGGATTGCAAGACGGGAACTTTACCTTAAAACAAGTTGCTTTTATTACCGGCTATTCTACAAGACAGCTTACAAACATCAAAAAGAAATACGCAAAGCAAGGAGCAAAAGCTTTTGAGAACAGGCATAAAGGAATGAAGCCGAAAAACAGAATCCCAAATAACATAAAAAGACAGATCGTCAATATCTACAAAACCGAGTTTTTAGGCTTCAATTTTCATTTTTTCGTTAAAGCATTAGATGAATTTTATGACCTGCACTATTCATACAAGACAGTCTATAACATACTTACAAAAAACGGCATCGTGTCTTCTGAGAAGCGCAAAGTAAAAAAGAATAAGCCAGTACACCGACCACGATATAGAAGAGAACGAGCCGGAGAATTGGTACAAATTGACGCAACGCCGTATCAATGGTTCGAATGGTGCGGAGACACCACATATTACGCGCTGCACGGAGCAATTGAGGATGCTGAAGGCTGCATAACAGGACTATGTATGACCGAAAACGAATGTTCATACGGCTATTACGATATACTAGAGCAAACAATAGATAATCATGGGGTAATGTTAGAATTATACTCCGATCGATCTGCAATTTTCTGTGTAAATCCAAAAGATAAAGATAAACTCTCTACACACGAACAACTCAAAGGAATTCATGAAAAACGTACTCAATGGCAACGAATTCTTGATGAGCTGCAGATAAAGCAGATATTAGCATGGTCGCCGCAAGCAAAAGGACGTGTAGAAAGAATGTGGCGCACGATTCAAGGTCGCTTACCGTGGTATTTCAAAAGATATAAAATCAAGACAATTGAAGCAGCAAATGCCTTTCTGAAAAAAAATTTTATCAAGATTTTTAATGATGAATTTGCAATCAAGCGAGAAAAAAAAGCAATATGGAGAGAGCCTCAAAAAAATTATAAAGAGCTTGTCTGCTCAAAATTTGAGCGAACAACAAATAATTCCGGTGTCATTTCTTTTCAAGGATATAAGTTTCAAATTGAAGCACCCCACTGTGCAAAGAAAACGATAGAGATTTGCGTATACAAAGACGGCATAAAAGCCCTTGTAGATGGTGTGTACCGATCTGTAAAACTGCTTGAAGATTTAACCGATGGAATAGGCGAACAAATGAGTACATCGCTTAAAAATATAATCTATCAATATATGCTTACCGACGCAAAGAAGATAAGCGCTTAAGTCTAACCGGCTAAAATCGTTCACCATAAAAAAGTGTCCGCCGTGCTCTGACCAGCAACGACGGACGGGTTAGAAGAACTCTCAGATTCTCTGATCCAAGAATCGATGTTACTATAATTCTTATTACAGATTTAGTCAATAATCAGATCGTTTTTAAGAATATTTTTATGACATTGTTTCTTATTTGAATTGTTGATTATGCAGTAATAGTGTAAAAACAGGATTTTACTCCGATAATCATATTGTTGTATGGATAGCGAAACTTTTATTAAACGGCTTGAAAGGCTGATGGCAGATCGTGGCTTACAGCAAAAAGACCTTGCCAAAAAAGCAGGGATAAGCTCAAACGGAATATCAACATGGAAAATTACCGGTGCCTTGCCGAGAGCTGATGTTGCAGTCAAAATTGCAGATATTTTAGGTGTTACCGTTGAATATCTTGTAACAGGTCATATCTCTAATATCGATAAAACAGATGAACTTGCCTATACGGTTTCAAAGCTTTGTGCAAAGAAACGGAGTATAGTGCAAGCTGTAGTAGATTCTTTAGACGTATTTTAAAGCAAAGCCTCAAGCTGTACGAAAACTTAATGTGCAATTTTATCAAAATCGCGGTCTATATTTTTAACGACTTGAATAACATTCCTAAGAATATCGACACTTAGAGAACCGTTAGCTTCAATATAGATAATACCAAGTTCTTCTATTTCCTTTTTTCAGTACTTCTATATCCGTATTGTGCATTTTACACATCCCGCCAAGAACCTTCCAGAAAGACGGCACAGTCAAACGCGTAATCATCTTTTTCAGAGGAAATACCGGCATCTCCGAGTATCCCTTGTACGCGCATACAACGCCTTAAAATATTGCAGCGTTCATTGTACCCGTGTATTCCTTCCTCGTCAAAAACGGCATCAATGTCTTGCTGGGACGTGCAGGTATTGAGTTTTTTAAGCATCCGGTTATCGGCTTCACTTAACGGCTTTTTTACCAATCCTAACTTTTCATAGAAGGGAGTAAGCCGCCAATAGCCGGTGATAAAATGGAAGACCGTAAATTCATACAACTGCTCATCTGTCGGAGGGGTTGAGGGGCTAAAAAAATAAGACGGCGCATACATCGCATAGGTCAAGTACCGTTGTTTTTCTGCAATATCGGTAATCCTAAATCGATTAAAGGCCTCTTTTATCTGCTGTTCACTTTTGCATTCCCGCAATGCTGCAATAATCCGTTTATCAAACGTCATAGCATTAAAATCCTTTAAGATAGTGAAAAAAGTATGCCCTTACATCCAAAATAAGGAACTTTGATTTTTTAATGGTAAGGGCATTCCGTTTATACATCGTAGTTCAAAGTCCTTATCGCATTATAAAACTGTACAGCAGTTATCAAAGAATATTTGACAACTGCCGTTTTATGTCCAACCTCTAGGGAGGGTGGAAAAGGCTGAACTTATATTTTAAAAAGTATTTTGCGCCTATTGCAAAAAGTATTATTGTTAGTATTGCCGAAAGTGTTATAACGGCAATCATCCGCCGGTGCAGCTTGTCCTTTTGTTTATCAATTATCGCTTGCTTTTCTGCTATCCGGCTTGCCGCCTCTTGCTCGAATTTGTTGTAAGATTGCCGCAAGGCTTTCAAGCTCGCTCGCTCCGTTTGTAATTGACTGTTCAAGGAGTTCGCTTTGCTCTCTGCTTCTAGTAAGCTCACCGCTAAGGCTTTCGCTTTGCTCTCTTGCATCCTCAAGCGTTCCGTTAAGCTGTTCGCTTGCGATTGCAGACTCTGTCTGTCTCTCGCTAAGTTCTCCGATATGCTCTCTAACCTGATAAGCTCTGCTTCCGTTATCACGTATTCCGGCTCCTGTGCAGCAGCCGGAAAGAGTAAATAACAAAAAAAAGATAAGGCAAACAATAAAAACATTCTTTTCATTCATTCACCGCTCCTTTTTTGTTTTTCTTCCCATTGTTTTCGTACTTCAATACAGCAACGCCATTCAATGATATCTCGAAAATCCATAAAAGGCTGAGACAGATGAATTAGAATAAATTCTATAAGAGTAATCGGAAAGAAAATCAAAGCTATCATATTTTTAAATCCCCATAATAAAAATAAGAATATTCGTTTTTGTTTATTCTTTTTGACTTTCCAATATTCATCACAATAAAAAGAATCAAGTTTATATTCAAAACAAACAAAGGGGATTAAACTAAATTCTAAAATGAGTCCTGCTATTGTGAATGGAAAAAAGATATAAAAAATCAGTTGATTTAATGTTTGTAATAACAATATTTTCATTTATATACCCTCTCTTTTCCTCAAAAAACCTAACACTCTGCGATACGGCCATGAAGCAACATGCGCCCCATCTTGTTTAAACCCATCCTGTTCAAAGACGGCGATCTCTTCCGAACTTGCATCAAGGACAATCGCGACGTGTCCGTATTTATTGCCTTTTGTTGGAGAGAGGATAACGATATCGCCTTTTTCCGGTTTTCCGCCTGCATATACCAACTTATCAAAATACTTTTGTTCAAGCGGCATTGTGTCATACTTGGTAATGGAATGATACAATAAAAGTGCAGTGCCAAAATTGCCGAAAAAGAGAGGAGGAAA
>NZ_JBQNBW010000023.1:0-34855 GCF_052169735.1 Treponema sp. | reverse complement strand
AATCGTTGGTAAGCGTTATCTGTAATTCGTCTTCCATAGCTGTAGAAAGTATAGGACATCAGGATATAAAATGCAATGTGTGGAGTGCAGGAGAAAAACGCAAAGCGGGGCGGAATATAATTATGAAGGGATAGTACCGCGTACAGCATTTGAAGGTAGTTATAATGAGGAATCCCTGGTACCCAATGAGCTTTATCTTGAGATTTTAATAAAAATATGGTATATCTAGGAGGGAGATAGAAGTGACAGTATTTGAGAAACTTGCAAATAATGGAATCTATGTAACTCACAAAGATTTAGAATATATAATCTTTAAGTATGATGTTAAAGAAATATCTGTCTTTGGATCTTCAATAAGAAACGATTTTACGAGTGAAAGTGATGTTGATTTTCTTATAGAGTTTAGAAATTCTGAGAAAATATCTCTTTTTGATATACTGGATATACAAGACTATCTTCAAAATATTACAAAAAGAAATGTTGATATAGTGGAACCTGCTGCTTTAGTAAATCCATATAGAAGAAAAGCAATAATGAATTCTCGGGAGTTGCTCTATGTGTCATAATGAGCGTGATAAAAGTTACATTTACGATATACTAAAGTATTCGCAAGAAGTGATTGATATTTTAAAAGACGAAAATCATAATAGTTTTGTAAATAATCGTATAAAAAGATTAGCGATTGAAAGATTAATACAAATAATCGGAGAAGCGGCAAACCATCTCTCTAAAGATTTTATGCAAGAAAATCCGGATATTCCTTGGACAAAAATTATTGGATTAAGAAACAAAATTGTTCATGACTATGGCGAAATTTTAACGGATCGAATTTGGCTTATTGCGTCTCAATCAATCCCTGAGCTAATGGATCAAATAAAATCGAAAAATTTCATCTAACAGCTGCTTCACAAAGCCAAGATACAACAGGATAGCCGCAGCGCTCTCTAGTATTTTCACAAGGTTTGTATATCACCCTATTACCATACCGCCTTCTCTATGCTAAAATACTTACAAATGAATAATGATGAAACAAAAGCGGTTCCCCAGTCTACCGCTCAGGACAAACAAGATACGGTTCTGCTTCCTGATCAGCAGGAGCCGGCAGCTGGCACAAGCGCAGGTGCGGCAGGTGAAACCGATGATGCGCTGCACGCAGTTAATGCTCAAGATGAAGCTGCCGCTTGCCGGCAACAACCGGCAGTACCGGAAGGTGCCGGCATACAAGCAGGGACAAAAAAGCGCCGCGGAAGCTTTTTTAAAAAGCTCTGTGTGTTGTTGCTTATGCTTATTTTGATTGTATTGCTCCCGGCTGCAGGGCTTCTCTGCTATGCTGCACTAGACCGCACCAATCCTGCCCGGCATATTCCGGATAGCTCGTATGCAGTGGTCAGCGTGCTGTCTGCAAGTGATACCCTCAAAAAGGGGCTGTACCTCAGCACAGCGGATGCGCTCCTTTCTTCTCCCGAAACGGCAGCGCTGCAGGGGAACCTGCGGGCTTTGCGGGCAAATCCCCTGCTGCAAGCGCCGTGGTTTCAATGGCTGCTGGATATTCCGCTGTATGCAGCCGTCTACGAACACAACGCTGCTGTAGTAATTGCTGACCTCGGTATCCGCTCTGCTGCAACCCGGCTGTTACCGTTTGTTACGGCGCTCAAACCCGATCTTTTAACACGGGTACCCAACCTTTCGTCCGAAACCTTCGATATAAACGGTGTGCAGCAGCCGGGCTTTGTGTTTCAGCTCGGCAAGGATCAAGCCCTGTACTTCTGCTTCCGGAAAAACCTCTTGCTTGCGGCAACGTCGGAAGCTTTGCTTAGTGCATCGTTTACCGGTACTGATCCGAAAACGGAGCAAGTGCTTACTGCGCTTTTCCGTGAACAAAAAGATGCCGTTAATGTCTATGCGTCACCGGCATATTTTATTTCCGGCTTTGCCGAAAAACAAAATATCGCCGGTAATATGCTCCGCACGCTCAGCTTCCCTGAACCGGCAGCGCTAAGCGCCCGCTTTGATGAAAAAGCCCTTGCCCTGCACAGTGCTGTTTCGTGGCTTTCCGCCCGAGAGGAAGTAACTGCTGTACTCCAGCGCCGTTCATCTCTGCCTGCAATTCTTTCCCGGCTGCCGGAAGGTGTTGCGTATTTAACGTTGCTCAATCTCGGTGATCCTCAGTTTCTCTATCAAAATACCAAACCGTTTTTTACGCCTGATATAACAAAACTTTTTACAAATGCGGAAAAAAACTGCAAACTTTTTTTCAACAAGGATCTGCAACAACTCATGTTTGAGTGGATGGGCAGTGAACTCGGTGTATTTGCACATCAGGCAGCTCAGCCGCCGGTGTTTTTTATTGCATTAAAGGATGAGGCAAAATGCCGCACTCTGCTTGAGGATCTTTTTGACACGGCATTTTTAGACCGCAGTGTGTCCGCCATGGTGGATAACAGCCGTATTCCGCGCATTGTATTCCCTTCATGGGTAGCGGCATTGCTCCGTGCGCTCAGTATCGATCTGCCTGAACCGTTTTATATGATACAGGACGGCTATCTCTATCTTTCCAAGAGTGCAGAAGCCTTAGGTTTGTGTAAAAAAGAGATGGATGCAGGTAAGCTCTTGGTTAAAACCGAGCAATGGAAAAAAACTGCAAAGGACATATCCGCCGAGACATCTTTTTTGGTGTATTATTCGCTGGATAGAAGTATTCCTTTCTTTTTAGAACAAAATGCCATGCTCAAAACCGCATTAAAAAACTACGGGAAGGGGGTACTTTCGCTGCGGTTTGCCGCTGATAATCGCCTCTATCTTGATTTTTACACTCAAAAAACCGATACGCGGCGAATGGAAGAGATACCGGCATTTCCGCGGACGCTTTCTGAACAAGCCGGAGCAGATACCATCTGTGTACAAACAGCGGCAAAGACTCCCTACATCTTTTGGACAAACGGTGCAAATGTTCATAGTATGAATCTCCTCACCGGAAAAGAATCGCAGCTCACCCTTGACGGAGCAGCCGGTATTGCGGCGGAACTGAACGGACTGACCGCGGCTGCCTTCAAAGCGCTGTGGGTAGTTTCTGCACGTGGTTCCATCTATAAAGTGAATGAAACCTTGGAACCTTTCTCCGGCTTCCCCGTCTTGAGCGCTGAAAAACTGATACCGAAACCGGCTGCTTGCACCGGCGGGATTACCGTTCCCCTTGCAGCAGAACCGGCGCTTCTTTTTGCGGATTCAAACGGCGAATGGAAAATTTCCGATGCAATGGACGCAAAGTTGAGAACTGCGCCGGTTGTATGCGGCGGACAGATTGCCGCTGTGCCCCGTTCTTTTGAGAGCCGTTTCTATCTATTTGATGAGTACGGAACACTTGCAGAAGAGGCAACCTTCGGACTCGATGGCATATTTGCCGCACGGCCGGTATTGTTTACCCCGCCGCAGGAGCGCCGAAGCAGGAAAGACGGCAAAACCGGTGCAAATGCTCCGGCTTCAGCAGCCTTTTTGAACGAAGAAGGACGGTTTTCAATTAGAAGTTTGGAACCGCCGCATGAAGAACTCGGTTCCTGTGAACTCGGCACCGTCTGCAAGGCTGATTTTGTCTATTCGGAGTCAGCGCAAGCCTTTTTTGCAGTCTCACAGGATGGGCAGCTCTTTAAAATCAGCAGCGGCGGGGCTGTTACCGATTCGCTTGCACTCAAAACCGGCACTGCAGAGGATTACTGTATCACATTGCTTGATACCACCGGCGACGGCATCGATGAAGTGCTGATCTGTGGGGGAGGAAATGCGGTGTATGCATATACCGCGGGGCTTGCACCTGTGGAAGGCTTTCCCGCCGCCGGAACCGGTATTCCTTACCTCCTCGACATCGACGGGGATATGCTCCCGGAGCTGATTACCTACGGCATCGATTCAAAACTGCATGCATATAAAGGAAGTGCATTACGATGATAAAAAGTATTATAATGAGACGGTATTCTTCATCCTATTGTGAACTGCGGCAGCGATTAGCCGGTATAAGGACTGCGCCTTGCATACAAGCTGACGGCTGCCGCAGTGGTGAGCGCATAACCTTCCGGCAGCGCCCATATAACTTCGCTGCATCGGTCATACTTGCGCTGCTCTGCATTGGTATGCTCTCCTGTACTTCGGTACAGGCTGATATTCGGTACACAGGTGATGAAGGGAACCGCAAAGAAAAGGCGCTTGCAGACATTGAAGCAGCACTGGTTACACAGCGGGGTATGCGCAGCCCTGAAACGCTTGAGCAAGTGCGCGCAGAGATCACAGCGCTGCTGAAAGCTCCTTCAACCGACTCTTCATATTTGGCACGGCTCTATGCCCTTGCTGCCGACACCGCCTTGCTTCTACAGCAGCCGAATGAGGCGCGTAGACAGTTAGCGCTTGCAAAACGGCAGAGCGAATATGATGAGTATGTGCAGCTGGTGTCTGCGCGGCTCATCGCGGAACCGGAAAAGCGGATTGCCTATTTGGAAGAGCGTATCAGCCAAAATTCGGAAGCATACCGGCTGAAAGCGGAGGCAGGAGAACTGTATTTTGCTGCAAAGGATTACCGCAATGCCCTTGCCGCCTTTGATGCATCGCTCTCCTTTTTACCCGATGCCTATCAGCAGTACTATAGTCCGCAGCGGGAGCAATGTGCTCAGCTGTATACCCTCGGCAGCGCCGCCGCCAAGGAAGCCTCCGAAAAAATACTGCGCACAAATCCTATTTCTCTTTTAGATATGGCAGCACTCACCCAAGAGTCAACCAATGCGCTGGATTTTATCACCGGAACCGCAGTCTGGAGACCGCCGCTGCTTGCAAAAACACTGCAACAGGCAGGCTGGTATCACCCTGAACGGGATGTACTCAAAGATACAGCCTCTAAAAAAGATGCGGCGCTCTTTTTGTGGCATCTGATTATCGGCAGCGATGAGCAGCGGCTTACCCAATACACACGGTACTACACCAATAAGCGTCGGCTGCCCATCCCCGATGTGCCGATGGACGGGGTATATTTCGATGCGATTGTCGGCTCGGTAGAAGAGGATGTTGTGCCGCTTGCTGACGGGAAAAACTTTGCGCCTGACACCCCTGTCAGCGGTTTGGAGTTTTACCGCTGGCTGTTGAAAGCTGCCTCTATCCGGTAGGAGGAATACCGATGAAGGTTTTACACTGTATTGCGCAGCTTCCGATGAAAACAGGCAGCGGTGTGTATTGTACGATGTTAGTGGAAGGCATGGCGCAGCGGGGCTGGGATAATGCTGTTTTGTACGGAACTCAGCCGCCTTTTTCGGCACAGACGTTTCGGCAATCCGTAGATGCAGCCCTGTCCTGCCGCATACAAGAATTTCCCGTTACCTTTTTAAGCGATGTCCTTCCGTTCCCTATTGCGGGAATGAGTGATGTTATGCCCTATCAGTCCACCGTGTATTCGGCTATGACGGATGCGATGCTTTCTGCATGGATGACAGCATTTAAGCATAGGCTCCAACAAGCGGTCAGCGCCTTTCAGCCGGATGTGATCATCGCTCATCACCTCTTCATACTGACCTCACTGATAACGGAGCTTTTTCCAAGGGTTCCGGTTATTGCGATAAGCCACGGTACTGATATACGGCAGCTCAAGCAGCATCCGCAGATTCATGAGCAGTATATCAAGAATCTGAGCGGACTCAATACGGTTTTTACGGTAACACCAAAAGATACGGATGAAATTTCCCGGCTCTTAGGTATTGCACCCAATAAGATACGGCTTGCAGGCGGCGGTTTTAATCCCCGTCTTTTTAATGATGCACAGCGGCACCATTTTGACGGGACATTCAGGCTGGTTTATGCAGGAAAAATTGCCGAGTCAAAGGGCATTTTTGAGCTTGCAAAGGCGCTCCCGCTTATTTTAGCGCGTTATCCTCATACCGAATTAACGCTGATCGGCAATGCCTCCGAGGAACAACACGCCCAGCTGCTGCAAAACGCACAGGGCAGTCCTCATTTGCATATTCACAATGCCCTTACCCAGAAGGATATGAGCGATATGCTCAAACAGATGGATATTTTTATCCTCCCTTCATATTATGAAGCGCTGGGACTGGTTACGGTTGAAGCCCTTGCCTGCGGTCTCCGTGTTGTAGCAACCGAAATCGAAGGACTCAAAACCTTACTTGGAGATGCGGTAAACAACAGCGGTATTATTGAATACACAGCGCTGCCGCGTATCTATAATGTTGATCAAGCGGTGGAAGAAGATAAACCTGTCTTTGTCAGCAACCTTGCACAGACAATTATGCTGCAAATGGAGCGCATCAGTATGGGGCACGATATATACCCTGCTGTTGCAGCGGAGATACATAAGCATTCATGGAACGGCATTGTTGAAAAGATATGTGCAACGGTGCGGGGGCTTGCATAAAAATACACATCCGTGTACTTTCTATTAATTAGTCTTTCGGTTTTCCTATACACTACAACGAAACTAATCAGGAGCGTAAATCATGAAAAAGCTTATTGCGGCGGTTACTGCGTGTATGCTTATTGCAGGAATACTTATTGCTGAAGAACCGGAACAAAGTAAAAAATCCGATATAAAATTTACTACAAATATCAATGCAGTACTTGCATGGCCGTGGAGAGCTAAAATTACGGCAACCGAGATAATAAAGGTTCCGTTTTTAGTCCGCAACAATCCTTTTATGAGCGGAAATAATGTTACCTTCAAAATCGGTGCGGAATTGTCCCCAATTACTCTGGAAGGGAAGTTTGATGTCGTATGGACACCGCTTGCTGTTCTTGAGCTATACGGCGGCGCTAGTATCGGTTCAGGCTGGTCGATTGAGAGTAAAACGCTCAGTCTCCATGGACTTGCCTATAATAGACCGAATGCAAAAGGACGGTCGGTTATTACGCCGGTTAATTTCCGCAGTATATTTTATAGTGCATACTTTGGAGGAGCCTTTCAGTTCGACTTAGGAGCTGTTATTCCTACACCGTGGACTCATGTTGTATTTAGAACCGATCAATATATGCTGTATCGAGGGCTTGCCGGGGCAGAAGCGATGGATTCATGGATATTTCAAAATGATAAAGGTAGAACCAGAAACGGATTTACCTATAATGGTATGTATGTACTTGGATATCAGATGCCGCTGCCTATAAAATTAATTGCTCTGCGGCTGGAAACCTATAAAACATTCTTTCCAACCGCGAAGGGTATAGATAAGAGTAATTGGGGAGAAGACCGGGTTTACGTCATATTCGGACCTCTTGTAGCTTTTAAACCTGCGGACATCTGTACTATTACCCTTGTTGCTCAATGGGAAACAAAGCATGCCCATATTAAGCAAATAGACGATCAACCGATGAACAATGCCCCATTCTATGAGACACTAAAAATTGATAAAACAAAGTGGGATTCCGTTTACTTTTATCAAGTAGGCGTTATCGTGGATATAAACCTTCCCAATAACTAACTGCTATGGGCATCCTAAAAACGCAGATATAGTTTTTAGAGGTTTTCCATACCCCGGTGAAAATTGCCGGGCTAACAGCCCCAGCGCTCCATTGTATGAATAAAATGAACTTGAATCTGAGACCGCATCATCTGCTCTGCACCCGGGCATTTAGAGGAAAAGGCTACTCTCCTGCCTTTGTGGAAAATATGAGCCGTGTTATAGCAGAGATAAAAAACGGAGCATGTATTACCCTGACAGCGGGATTTGATGATATTTGTGCAGCTTGTCCTGAAAAAGAAGGCTCTGTATGCAAGTCGGAGGAAAAAGTACAAACCTTTGATGCCCGCGTATTGGAACGGTTCCATCTTGAACGAAAAACCTATTCCTACACGGAACTTGAACACTGCATCACTGAATATTTGGATGAAGCCTCCTATGAATATATATGCTGCAACTGCGAATGGCGGCAGACGGGGGTATGCACCTATACTGATGTCCAAACAGTAATTCGATAGCACGGTGTTCAGCCCCGCTTCCTGTCTGTGTTATATCTTTTACTTGACTGATTAGGGCTTTTATGCTAGCGTCTCCCCCATGAACGACATAACAGTGCCGCAATTGTTGCAACAAATTGCAAAAAAATATCCTAATATTCCCGCTCAATATTCAAAAAATGAGCAAGGAGACTTTATCCCGCTTCCATATTCCCGTGTTATGGATTTGGTTTTGAATTTTTCTGCCGGGCTTTTAGCGCTCGGTGTTAAACGGGGCGACCGCATCGGGCTTATCGCCGATAACCGGAAAGAATGGTACCATGCCAGCATGGGGATTATGGCAATCGGTGCCTGTGATGTGCCGCGCGGCTGCGATGCTACCGAGCAGGATTTGGTCAGGTTTCTTTCCTTTGCCGAATGCTCCGTAGCTGTCCTTGAAAACCAGTTGCAACTGATAAAAATCCTTAAAAGAAGTGATCAATTTCCGCTTTTAAAGACCCTGATTCTCCTTGATCCCATTGATAAAGACGCGCAGGAAGTAAAAGATGCCGGTGATATATCCCGGTTTACACTCTATTCTTATACTGAAATTATCGAAAGCGGAGCAGCATTCCGCGCTGCAAACCCCGGCACTGTGGAACAAGAATTAGAAAAAGGCAGCGATTCCGAAATTGCAACTATCATCTTTACGTCAGGTACCACCGGTGATCCCAAAGGGGTTATGCTAACCCACAAGAACTTTATTGTGCAGCTTGATGATCTGATGACACGGGTTATTCTCCATCCGGGAGAAAAAGCAATTGTGGTGCTGCCGGTTTGGCATAGTTTTGAGCGGCTTTGCGAATATGTTATCTTGGCATCCGGTGCCGGTATGGTGTACTCAAAACCTATCGGTAGTATTCTGCTTCCTGATATAGCAAAGATGAATCCTGCATTGTTTCCATCGGTACCGCGTATTTGGGAATCAGTGTATACCGGTGTATTAAAGAACATCCGCCAAGCAGGCGGCATCAAACAGAAACTATTTAATTTTTTCCTTGCCGTAGCGCTCTTTCACTGCCGCCATGCCCGGAATGTAAAGGGACAGAACCCTCATTTTGTGTTTTATACTAAAATAACCCGTCCGCTTATCTCTTTTATTCCCTATCTGCTTTCCGCGCCGCTATATGCGTTGGGGAATGCACTGGTGTTTAAAAAAATCAGAGTAAAGCTCGGCACCGGCTTCCGGCAGGGTGTTTCCGGCGGAGGAGCGCTGCCGCCCAATATCGACGCATTTTTCTGGGCAATCGGGATAAGTGTTACGGAAGGCTACGGCTTAACGGAAACGGCACCGGTTGTGTCGGTGCGTCCGCTCGGAAAACCGGTGTTCGGTACTATCGGAAAGCCGCTTTCATGCACGGAGGTAAAGATTGTAGACACAGACGGTAATACCCTACCTCCGGGACAGCTCGGCACTGTGATGATCCGGGGCACAAGCGTGATGAAGGGGTATTACAAGCGGCAGGATTTAACCGATGCGGTGATCAACAAGGACGGCTGGTTTGACAGCGGCGATCTCGGCATGAAAACATTTGACGGTGAACTCATTCTGCGCGGCAGAAAAAAAGACACTATCGTTTTACGCGGCGGGGAAAATATTGAACCCGTTCCTATTGAAATGGCATTGCAGGAGTCTCCGTTTATTACCCAAGCAGTTGTTGTCGGACAGGATCAGCGGTATCTCGGTGCACTTTTGGTTGCAGATGAAGCTGAAGTGAAAAACTATGCAGCCGAACACGCTATTTCCGGTGAGACTTTTGCGGAACTGCTTGCAAAGCCGGAGATAAAAAAGCTCTTTGAGCAGCAGATTTCGGCTCGCATCAATCATGAGCAGGGATTTAAGCTGTTTGAACGCATAAATACCTTTGCACTTCTTTCAAAACCTTTTGAAGTAGGGCTTGAACTATCTGCAAAACAGGATATCATGCGGCACAAAATCGCTGAGATTTACTACGATACTATTGCCTCACTCTTTACCGAATAACAGGTATTCTTAACATGGGAGGAATGATGGCAAACCGGATTTCTAAGCGGGATCAATTTAGTTCGCAGTGGGGATTCATCCTCTCGTGTATCGGCTCCGCTGTGGGAATGGGGAATATTTGGCTCTTTCCCTTTCGAGCCGGACAGTTCGGCGGAGCGGCATTCCTTATCCCGTATATTATCTTTGTTGCAATAATAGGCTACACCGGCATTGTTGAAGAAATGTGTTTTGGACGGGCAATGAAGACCGGACCGCAGGGAGCGTTTCTCAAAGCAACCCGCAGACGCGGCAGTAACGCCGGTGAGTACATAGGTTGGATTCCGGTTATTGGTTCTTTGGGGATTGCTATCGGTTATACTGTGGTAGTAGGCTGGATTACCCGCTTTATGGTTGGTGCCTTTACCGGTTCCATGCTTGCTGCAGAAAACAGCGGGGCATATTTCGGTAGCTTAGCGGGTTCCTTTTCTAGTATTCCCTGGCATTTTACAGCAGGAGCGGTTTGCTTTGTGATTATGGCTGCCGGAGTTTCCTCCGGTATCGAAAAGGTCAACCGTTTTATGATGCCGGCGTTTTTCTGCTTATTCGTTGTGCTTGCCCTCTGGGTTGCCCGCTTACCGCAGGCAGGTCAGGGGTATCGATTTTTATTCCATATTGACTGGCGCGCACTCACCAGTATTAAAATCTGGGTATATGCACTCGGACAGGCATTTTTTTCGCTTTCACTTGCCGGAAGCGGTACTGTGGTATACGGCAGTTACCTCAAGGACGATGAAAATGCCCCTGCAAGCGCTCAGTTTACTGCATTATTCGATACACTCGCAGCGCTGCTTGCCGCTTTGGTAATTATTCCCGCAGTTTTTGCCTACGGTTTAGAGCCGTCTGCAGGACCGCCGCTCATGTTTATCACCATGCCGATGATCTTTAAGGAAATGCCGCTGGGATTTTTGTTTGCAACTATCTTTTTTGTTGCCGTCTTTTTTGCCGGAATTACCTCGCTCATCAACCTCTATGAAACGCCGGTTGAGATGGTACAGCAGAAATTTAAGCTTAGCAGGAAGGCCTCGCTTGCACTTGTCCTCGGTATAGGGGGTGCGGTAGGATTGATTGTAGAAGACGGTGCCATCCTTGGTAGATGGATGGATATTATCAGTATTTATATTATCCCGATGGGAGCTTTGCTGGCAGGAATTATGTTTTTCTGGGTATGCGGCACGGACTTTGTGCTGGATGAAGTCTCAAAGGGCAGAAATAAACGCATGGGTGCTTTTTATGCCGTGCAGGGAAAATACCTATATTGCGGGCTGACTCTTGCTGTCTACATCCTTGGGATTTTCTATGGCGGGATCGGTTAAACTGAAGGCATAGAGATACTCAATGATCACATAAAAGAGGGAGGCTATCATGCAGATGCACTATAAAACAATGAGCGATGGCGTGCCGGTTGCGGTGTATGAATGGACACCGGAGCAAAAGCCGAAAGCCGTACTCCATATTGTACACGGGATGGCTGAACACGCTCAGCGGTATGACCGTTTTGCTCAAGAAGCAGCTGCACAGGGCTTTGCCGTATGTGCAGCGGATCACCGCGGACACGGAAAAACCGCTCAAGATACCGCATCGCTCGGCTATCTTGCAGACGGGGACGGCTTCCGGCGTGTAGTTGAAGATCAAGCAGAAATCAATTCGGAAATCCGCAGGAGCTTCCCCTCTCTTCCGGTGATTATCATCGGGCACTCATTCGGTTCCTTTGTTACGCAGGAATATATCGAACAGCACGGCAGCTCGGTTCATGCAGCAATCTTAATCGGTTCTGCCGGCCCTAACCCAAGCATCGGCTTTGCTTCCCTTTTAGCAGCCCTCAACTGCGTATTGAAAGGCAGAAAAGCGCCCGCAAAACTGATGACAACACTCATTTTCGGCTCTTACAACCATGGCATCCACGATGCAAAAACCGCATCGGATTGGCTGTCGCGGGATGCTGCCGAGGTGCAAAAATACCGTGATGATGAGCGCTGCGGTTTTGTCTGTACAGCGGGATTTTACCGTGATTTTATGCGCGGCTTACAGCGGATTCATAAAGCAGCCGCCATACACAGTATTCCTACCGGATTGCCTATCCTCATTACCGCCGGCTCCGAAGACCCTGTTTCCGATAAGGCTCGGACACTCGCCAGTTTGTATCAGCTGTATCAGGCAGCGGGCATAGCGGATGTAACACTGAAAATCTATGACGGAGCAAGGCACGAAATTCTCAATGAAACAAACAGAGCAGAGGTTACCGCGGATATTCTCCGGTGGATTGAACAACGGCTTGCATAATTCCGTTTCCGTCATTTTGCCGCCAACTATTTGCCGTGAAGCATGATCAGACGATCAGACGTGAAATATAATAAAAATAACGCTTAATAAAAATGTGTTGAAAAAACGATGATAAATACTGGATATGAGAACTTTTTTGAAAAATAATTTGAAAATCCTGTGCAGTGTATTTCCTGCACAGGAAACTGCACTGACTCTTTGACTAAGACTCTAAGGCGTTGATCTTTTCAAAGATATAGAATATCAAGCTCATCAGCACTGCCACCGCAGAGGCAAGTACCATCCCCTTAAACTCAATCTGTCCTAATTTAATTGATATACCGCTTAACCCGGTTGTAAAAACAACGGATGTCAGCATCAGATTTTTCGGCTTGGAATAGTCGATTTTTGAGTCAACTAAAAGCCGGATGCCGGATGCGCCGATCATACCGTACAGCAGGAAGGTTACTCCGCCGATAACATCACCCGGTATCGTTTGAATGACTGCTGCCAATGGGCTGATAAATGCCATCAAAATTGAAATAACTGCTGCTCCGCCAATAACATACACGCTGTACACACCGGTAACCGCCATAACGCCGATATTCTCACCGTAGGTTGTTGTAGGAACACCGCCTACCATCCCGGAAAGCGCTGTAGAAAAGTTGTCGGCAAAAATGGTACGGTGCAGCCCCGGATCTTTCAGAAGATCCCGCTTAATGATATTGGAAGTAACTACTTGATGGCTGATATGCTCGCTCGTAATGACAAGAAGTACCGGCAGCATAGTTAAAATGGCTTTGATGTCGAATTTGGGAAGCTGAAAATGCGGAAGGGTTAAAAAGCCTGCTTCTTTAATCGGGGTAAAATCTACCAAGCCGAAAAAGACCGCGGCAACATAGCCGGTAACAATAGCAATTAGAATAGGAATGGTAGAAAAGAAACCGCGGAACAGCACGGAACCGAAGACCGCTACGGCAAGCGTGATAAAAAACACCGTAATATCTGCCGAACTCACTGTGTCGGTCATAATATTTGCCCCGATGTTTCCGCCCCGGATCGTAAGCCCGACTAGCTCAAACCCAATCAGCGCAACTACAGACCCCATCGCAGCAGGCGGCAGAATAATGTCGATCCATGAGGAGCCGAACTTGTAGATAATGAATGCAATCCCGCAGCCTAATAAACCTGTTACCACAAAAGCCCCAAGCGCATACTCAAAGCCCATGCTAGAGATAATCAGCCCTGCCGGTCCTAAAAAGGCAAAACTCGAGCCTAAATAGGCAGGAGCTTTTCCCTTGCTAATAAGGATAAAAAGCAGTGTGCCGATACCGTTCATCAACAGCACTATTCCCGGATTGATTTGAAAAATGATAGGAACCAGAACCGACGCTCCGAACATTGCAAACGTGTGCTGCAAGCTGAGCGGGAGAAAAAGACTTGGTGGTACTTTTTCGTCAACCTGATAAATTTTCTTCATTAAAACGCTCCTCATATGGATGGGCAGCGCTGAGCTATGACTCAAGCACTAGCCCAAAATTTCCGCATTATATCACATTTCATTAACACGATGCAAGACCCTTTTGACGATTTTTGTTCAAAGAAGAGGGATATTATTCTCCTTGCCTAAGCGGAAGCTGATAGGCAAAATAGATTAACTAACATTCCTACCAAGGAGATACCATCCATACCGGACTTTTTATGCTGTTTTACAACTGACCGTGTTTTAATTAATCTTGATTTGAGACTTGACATTTTTTTTTGTTTTCGATATAGTCTTTTGCATAGTTATTTATAACTTTCCCCTGTAGCTCAGTAGGCAGAGCAAGTGGCTGTTAACCACTGGGTCCGTGGTTCGAACCCGCGCGGGGGAGCTAAAAGCCCAAGAGTGTAATACTTCTTGGGCTTTTTTTATTAGTAGATATTCAAGAGAAGACCTTCTAAAAATATAAAGACTTAAATTAAAACTCGTGATCAGTTTTGCTGATGGAGCATCTCTAAAAATCTACACATGAGTTTTTAGAGATGGTCAAATACCCTTTTTCTATC
Organism: Treponema sp.; assembly: GCF_052169735.1. GTDB lineage: Bacteria > Spirochaetota > Spirochaetia > Treponematales > Treponemataceae > Treponema. The sequence continues at coordinate 20,549 of NZ_JBQNBW010000023.1, read as the reverse complement.
CGGCTTTAAAACAAGGAGTTTGTAGACTGTATGGAACATTTTGGAATATGGGGAATGATTCCGCCTATTTTAACTATTACTCTTGCCTTTATCACTAAAGATGTTATTGTTTCGTTATTTTTGGGGATTCTTTCCGGTTGTTTGATTGTTGCGGGAGGAAATCCTGCTGCGGCTCTTATGCAAGTGACGGACTTATTGGCAGGGTCTTTAGCAGACGGCTGGAATATCCGCATCTTTTTATTTTGCGGGCTGCTCGGCGCTTTAGTCGGTATGCTGTCGAAAACGGGGGCTGCCCAAGCCTTCGGGACATGGGTATCTAAACGATTAAAAAATGCTACTGCTTCGCAGTTTGCAACTTTTTTATTCGGGCTTATTGTTTTTATTGATGATTATTTTAACTCCCTCACGGTTGGGACGGTTATGCGTCCGATTAACGATAAAAACCGAGTTTCCCGTGCGAAACTCGCGTATATTTTGGATTCTACTGCGGCTCCTGTGTGCATTTTAGCTCCTGTTTCAAGCTGGGTAGTTACAGTTATGTCCATTGTTAAAAGTTCAGAAGGCTTTGACAAGCTTGGAATAAGCGACTTTGAATTTTTTATCCGCTCCGTTCCTTATAACTTATATGCCCTCACTACCTTACTGATGATTCTTGTAGTGATCTTTTTTAAGACTGATTTTGGAGCAATGAAAAGTGCAGAGACGCTTGCAAAAAGCACCGGTAAGTTGTGGAACGAAGAAAAATACGGCGTTATCTCCGGAGATTTACGTGAAGTGCAGACCACTCGGGCAAAACCAGTTGATATGCTGCTTCCTATCGTCCTGCTTATCGTTTTTGCTATTGCATTTTTTCCTATTGTAACATGGCTGAATGCAATAGACGGCAATTCGATCACCACTTTAGCACAAGCAGCAGCTTCTATGAGCATACGGGATGCCTTTATCAACACTGATTCATCTTATGCACTCTTTTATGCAATCATTTTTACGTTGACGGTAACGTATATATATTATTTGCTCCGCCGTCTTATGAACTTAAAAGAAGCAAGTGAAGCAGTCCGTACCGGTATCCAGTCGATGATTCCTGCGCTTATCATCCTCACAATGGCATGGTCTATCGGAAAGGTGATCCGTGCAGCCCCTGCAGATGGCGGATTGGGCTTAGCCCGGTATCTTTCGGAGCTGGTAGTAGGCAGCAGCTTTCCCTTACAAATGCTGCCCGGAATCGTATTTGTGCTGTCAGCAGTTATCGCCTTTGCTACCGGTACCAGCTGGGGAACGTTCGGGATTATGATTCCGCTGATCATGCCTATCACCGTAGGACTTGCTCAGCAAGCAGGTTTTTCTTCCGATGCTTCATTAAACGCCGTACTGATCTGTGTTTCAGCTGTACTCGGCGGGGCTGTGTTTGGAGACCATGCTTCTCCTATTTCCGACACCACTATTCTCTCGTCTACCGGAGCTTCATGCCCGCACTTGGAGCATGTTGCAACACAAATGCCGTATGCTCTTTTTGTTGCAAGCTGCTCGCTCATCGGGTTTATTACCGGAGGAATTTTTATGAACGGACTTTCCGCATGGGGGGCTGTTCTTGTTGTGTTTATTGCAGGACTCGGTATTCTCCCTCGGATAAGTACAAAACAGAGAAAATAAGCCCCGCTTCATTGGCGGAACGTCTCTTTTTTTGTATATTTTACTACAAAGAAGCATAAGACTTTAAAGTACAGGGAACCGCTAAAAATCTAACCGAGTTTTTAGAGATACCTATAATATCCGATGGGAGGACAGTCTATGAAACTTTATAGTAGAAGGCAGCTTATTTTTTCGACAGCTGTTGCCGGCTGTATTATTGCGCTTGCTGGGTATAGCTTTGGCTTTTTTTGGGGAAAAGGCGGACAAAATGCAGCTCAGTATGATGACGTGCAGCTTGAAGCCTTAAACGAGACTGCGGCGGCAGAACAAAAGACTGCAACAACAGCCGGAGCAACCGGAGAGCAGCAGTCTGTGTTATCGGGAGAAACAGATCAAATCAATCCCTATCTCGTAACTGCGGCAGAGTCAAGCAGCCGCTATACAATAGAAGAAAAGCAAAATATTTCGGTATACGAAACAACAAACGATGCGGTAGTCAATATCACAACCGAAACAGTGGGTGTCAACTGGTTTTTGGAACCAATTCCGCAGGAAGGCGGTTCAGGCTCCGGTTCGATTATCGACAGCAGAGGCTATATTCTGACAAATACCCATGTTATCGAAGATGCTACAAAGATATTTGTCTCGTTATCTGACGGCAGTCAGTATAGCGCTAAGGTAATCGGTATTGATAGAGAAAACGATCTTGCGGTACTCAAGTTTGACCCTCCTGCAAATACCCAGCTTACAACCATTAAATTCGGCAATTCGGATGGACTGAAGGTCGGGCAGCGGGTGTTGGCAATCGGGAACCCCTTCGGATTAACCCGGACGCTCACCGTCGGGATTGTCTCAGCATTAGGCAGACCTATTCAAACCGATAAAAATATTATCATTAAAAACATGATACAGACTGATACCGCAATCAATCCGGGCAATTCAGGTGGGCCGCTGTTGGATTCCGAGGGGAAAATGATCGGCATCAATACCATGATCTATTCCACATCGGGCAGTTCTGCAGGGGTCGGTTTTGCTGTTCCGATCAATACGGCAAAGCGGGTCGTTGCTGAAATTATTAAATATGGAAAGGTTCGCCGCGCCTCCATCGATGCCGAATTGGTACAACTGAATGCGTCCATTGCAAATTATGCAGATTTGTCTGTGCAGCGCGGTTTATTGGTTTCCCGTGTGAAAAAAGACAGCAATGCGGAACGGGCTGGACTGCGCGGCGGTGCAAATGCAGTCCGTTACGGTATCGGTAGGCGTGCTGCAGTCATCTACCTCGGCGGTGACATTATTACAGAGATAGCCGGTCAAGCTGTCAGCAATTTGAGCGAATACTATGCCATTTTAGAGGATAAAAAGCCGAATGAAAGTATTACGGTAACGGTTTTACGCGGAAATAAGACAGTAAAGCTTAATCTTACCCTTTCCGAACGGGATGAATAAGGCTGAATTTTTATGGCAAAAAAGAAGAGCGGCGGGATAGCATTTAGGTGCAGCTCCTGCGGATATAGCCAGCCGAAATGGCTTGGACGCTGCCCCAGCTGCGGTGAGTGGAATACCTTTGAGGAACAATTTGTAGAAGCTGCCGCCGCCCCCGCTGTTGGGGCTGTACGCAGTGTGGATGAGGCTCACCCTATCCCGCTTGAGCAGGTTGAAGCACAGAGTACTGCCCGCATTACTACCGGTATTTCGGAATTTGACCGGGTACTTGGCGGTGGTGCGGTGCAGCGCTCCGCAGTGCTTATCGGCGGGGAGCCGGGGATTGGGAAGTCAACCCTCCTTCTGCAAGCTGCCGCAGCGACAGGTCAGCACGTGCTGTATGTTTCGGGGGAGGAGTCCGCCGGTCAAATACGCGGCAGGGCAGACAGGTTGAATGTTCCGCTCAAAAATATCGAACTATTGTGTACTAATTCGGTAGAAAATATCGAAAAAGTACTCAATGCGGTTCACCCCTTGGTTGTCATCATCGATTCGGTGCAGACACTCTTCTCTCCGCAGGCGGGCAGCATCCCCGGTACTATCAATCAGTTAAAATACTGCGCTAATGAGCTTGTTCAATGGGTTAAAGAGCGGGATGCGGTACTCTTTCTAACCGCTCACGTTACCAAAGAAGGCGTTATTGCAGGACCGAAGGTACTTGAGCACATGGTTGACACTGTTATCTCTTTTGAGCGGAACGAAGACGATGTGCGGTTCCTCCGGGCTTTGAAAAACCGGTTTGGTTCCGTGGATGAGCTCGGGATTTTTAGGATGGATGAAAAGGGCTTAGCCGCAGTACAAGACCCCGCGGCGCTTTTTATCATTCAGCGCCAGGGTGAATTACCAGCAGGTTCTGCCACGGTGCCGATTTTTGAAGGCAGCCGCGTATTTATGGTAGAAATTCAAGCGCTCACCGTCCCGGCAAAAGGCGCTATGACCCGTGTGTTTTCCGACAAGGTAGATTCTGCGCGGGTGAGCAGAGTGGCTGCCGTGTTGGAAAAGCGCATCGGGTTGAGGTTTTCCGATCAGGATATTTATATCAATGTAGCAGGAGGTATCCGGCTGCGGGAACCAGCCATTGACTTGGCGCTTGCCCTTGCGCTCTACTCCGCACGCACCGATATTCCGGCACAGAAAACCCAAGCATTCATCGGGGAATTGAGCCTTGCAGGAGAAATCCGTCCCGTGCGCAGGCTTAAACCGCTCATAAAAACAGCGCAAGGGCTCGGTTTTGGTAAGCTCTACGTTCCGGCAGCCTCCAGCGACACGGAAGACGGAGATGTGGATATGCGGGGCGTTACCCGCGTGGACAACCTTGGCGAAGTGATCAAGCGGGTATTCAGTCCGGAGACATAGCGCCACCGTCCGCAGCTGTATTCACCAAGGCTGGAAGTATGTGATGGAAACTTTCTTCCCTGAGCAAGGCTGCCGTTATGCCGGCGCCCCTGACTTTGAAGTATATTCGGAAGGGGATATGTGTAGCCTCAATCACACGATGGAGCTGTGGGTACCTATCGTGAGGGTATAACCGCCGAAATTCGGAACCAAGTGCCGGAAAAAGATAGACAAGAACGCTAAAATGGTATATGGTAAGAGCCTACCGGTTTCCAGCCGGTAACATTCATTAAACCTATTCAGCAACATACGTTTCCGAACAGGTTTATTATCTCAATATAGTAAGGAGTTCATCCATGTTAAAGAAAAAAGTATTTGTTATCTGCTGTATTGCAGCGCTCATCACCGCTTTGCCGGTTTTTGCAAAAGAAAAAACGTATAATATCGCGGTGTTCGTTCCCGGTATTGTAAAGGGAAGTCCTACCTATGAACTGTTAGTTGAAGGAGTACAGGAAGCGCAACAGCGCATGGTAAAGGCAGGAAAGAAGGTTACGGTAAAAACGGTAGAAGGCGGCTTTAATCAAGGTGAGTGGCAAAATGGTTTAACAGCGCTCGCTTTAACAAAAAAATACGATATCATTGTCAGCTCAAACCCTTCGTTACCGGCTATTGCTGAAAAAGTATTGCAAACGGCACCTCACCAAAAATTCTTGCTGTTAGACGGCTATCTGGCAGGGAATGCGAATATTAAAACTGTTGGATTTAATCAATATGAACAAGGCTATCTGAATGGATATTATGCAGCATTACTCAGTACCTCTTCAATGAAATATGCAAACAGTGCCTATAAGATCGGATTACTTGCCGGTCAAGAATACCCTGTAATGAATGAACAAATTAAAAAAGGCTATCTTGATGGTGCAAAAGCGGTGAATAAAGATTTTGAGCTGGATTTCCGTGTTCTCGGTAACTGGTATGATGCAGCAAAAGCCTCGGAACTTGCAGCATCTATGATTAAAAATAAGACCGATGTTATTTTAACCATTTGCGGCGGAGGCAATGCCGGCGTTGTTGCTGCTGCCCGTGAGCAGGGCGCGTATGTTATGTGGTTCGATTTCCCGGGCTATGCGTATGGTCAAGATATCATCCTTGGTTCTACAGAAATTAGTCAAAAATCAGCGTGTACAGATGCTGTCATTGCGTTTATCGAAGGACGGCTTACCTTTGGGACACCGGTAGAACTGGGCGTAGAAGACGGGGCAGTGGGCTTTGCATTTGAAGGTATTCCGGCATCCGTTCCCCGCGATATTATAGAAAAAGAAAAAGCCCTGGTAGAAAAAATGAAAACAGGGGCGATAAAAGTGTCTGCCCGATAGGATGCTTGTGCTTTCCCTTGAAAAACTGACCTTTACCTTTCCTGAAAACGGGATCACCGCTGTTGATGAGGTAAGTCTTCAGTTTGAGCCGGGTAAAATTCATGCACTGTTAGGAGAAAACGGAGCAGGAAAATCAACCCTTGCCCGGCTTTGTACCGGGCATCTTCAGCCTGACAGCGGATTGATGCGGTATAATAATGAGCTGCTGACGTTACAATCAGCGGCTGACGGTATTCGCCAAGGACTAGTACTGGTGCCGCAGCATCCGCAGCTTTCCGCAGAGCTGACGGTATGGGAAAACCTTGTTATCGGGCTGCATACGGCAAAACAACTGTCTGCCTCGGTGATTATGCCTGAAAGGACAGCCGCAGCCGTTCAGGAGGCGCTTGCAGTCTATGGCATCAGCCTCCCCCTCGCCCAAAAAGCAGGAACCCTCGATACATCTCAACTCCATTGGGCGGCAATCGGTGAAGCGCTTTTAAAAAAGCCTTCCGTGTTTTGCTTGGATGAGCCTTCCGCCTCGTTTAGCCCGCAGGAAATTACGCAGCTTTACGGTATTCTCCGCAGGCTTGCGGATCAAGGTGTGTGCGTAATTGTGGTAACCCACCGCATTCAAGAAGTACTCGCCTTTATGAACACCGTGCACATTCTCCGTAACGGGAAAACGGTCAGAAGCTGCCCCATCACTCCCGGTATCACTGCTGAAACATTGCTGGAGGATATATTCGGCTCAAAAGCAGTGGAAGATGCAGAAGTACACACCGGTGAGGCATATTCAGCAAAGCCGCCATCCGCGGAAGGATTAGTGCTTTCCCATATTGCGGCGGTCAATGGAAAAGGTATTCGTTTTTCGGATTTTTCGCTTGCAGCACCCTGCGGCAGTATTACCGGCGTAGTCGGGATAAAAAAGCAGGGGCTGGAACTGCTTGAGTATGTACTCGTCAACACCATAACGTCGGATCGCGGAACGCTTACGTTTAACGGGCAGCCGCTCACCCATATTCCCCGCAAGGACTACGCGTATATTCCCAGTAAGCGGATGAGAAACGGCATTGCAGATCGGTATAGTATCGCGAAAAACCTCTATATCCGCGCACGCGCCCTCTTATACCGCTACGGTATTTTCTCAAAAAAAGCAGTAACAGCATGGCAGCGCCGCTGTTCCTTTGACATTCCCCGCTCATGGAACGATTCAGTACTGAGTTTATCAGGAGGGATGATCCAAAAGCTCATTTTCAGCCGTGAACTTGATAATCCTGAACCTAAGCTCGTTATTTGTGCCGAACCCTACTGGGGGCTTGACCGGAAAGTACAGCTCGTGTTGCTGCAGCGGCTCCGTACACTTGCCGCAAACGGTGCCGCGGTGATTGTATTAACCTCTGATGCCGATGCAGCCCTTGAAACCTGCGACCGCATTCATGTATTATACCGCGGCGCTGTTATCCGCTGTATGGAACGTTCTGCCTATAACCGCTCCGCTTTAATCACCGCAATGATGCAGGCTACCGCTCATGAATAACCGTTTAGAACAATCCATAAAAAAGGCAGCTCCGCTGCTAAATAGTATTCTCTCTGTTACCGCAAGTGCGGCAGCAGCAGCCTTGTGTTTAGCAATCCAGAGTGAGGAGCCGCTTGATACCCTGTTTGCCTTCTTTGTTTCGCCATTTACACATTCCTTTTATTTAGGGAATATGATTGATAATGCGTCTCTGATTTTGCTCTGCGCACTCGGCTTTATCCTCCCTGCAAAGGCGGGTTTCTTTAACCTTGGCGGTGAGGGACAGGCGTACCTTGCTGCATTTATCGCAGTAGAGTTTGCATTGCTGACACCTCAGCTGCCGCAGCCGTTCGGGCTTATTGCCGGATGCCTCCTCGCTGCTGCCGGCGCCGGGCTTTTAGGGCTTATTTCGGCAGCTCTCAAACAATTTCTTTCCATTACAGAGCTTATCAGTACCTATCTTCTTTCATCTGCGCTTATACCGCTTATCGATTACAGCGTCAACGATATTTTTCGAGACCCTTTGAGTAATTTGATGGCAACCCCATACACAGCTGAAACGTGGTACTTCCCCTCGTTTTTACAGCCTTCTACCTTGAACGGCAGTATTGTGTTTACTATAGTCACTGCTGCGGTCTTTTTTTGGATGCTGAAACGCACCCGCTATGGGTATGAACTGGAGATAACCGGCAATAACCGTGCTTTTGCACAGTCTCAAGGTATTAAAACCGGCATTGTTTCTTCGGCTGCGCTCATTTTGGGTGCAGCATGTCACGGACTTGCAGGAGCCTTTAGCATATATGGTTCCCGGCACTATATGTATGCAGGAATTACAGCAGGACTCGGATGGAGCGGTATCTCCGCAGCCCTTATTGGACGGAATCATCCTCTCGGAGCCGTTTTTGGCGCGCTCTTCTTTGCGTGGATGGAAGCAGGCGGCAAGGCAGCGATGATTCAAACCAGTACATCTTTTGATCTTTCTTCTATTGTACAGGGTGTTGCCTTTGTGCTGATAACCGTGAATTTTTTTCAGTCAAAGAAAGGGAGAAAAAAAGTATGATAGCTGCGTGTATTTCTCTTTTGGCACAAACAGCTCCGCTGCTCATCGCTGCCTGCGCTGCCCTTGTATCTGAATATGTAGGGCTGCTGAATGTCGGTATTGAAGGGCTGATGCTGCTGGGTGCATTTACCGGTATCAGCGGCATCTTATTACACGAAAGCCTTGCCGGACTGTTTCCTGCGTTTACCGCCGCGCTGGTTCTGGGTGCAGGTTTAAGTATGCTTATTGCCTATCTTTCTTTGAGCCGCAAGGCGAATATCTATATTCTGGGGCTTGCTATTAACCTGTCAGCTGCAGGGGTTGTGTCCATACTGAGCACACGGTTTTTCGGTAATCGGAGTATTGTTACGCTGCCGCCAGAGCTGCTGCTTCAGCCGCAGCTCATCAAAACAGCCAGCGCAACGTTGGCTGTTTTAACCGGTCTGGGACTTGCCCTCTTTTGCCGCTATACCAAAACCGGCTTACGGATCAAAATACTGGGTAAAGATACGCTCTTTTTAGAGTCGGTCGGCGTGCATACGGTACGGCTGAAAATCGCGGCAATGGGTATATCCGGAGCGGCGGCAGCGCTTGCGGGATGCCTGCTTTCCCTACAACTCGGCGCATTTGTCTCGAATCAGAGCGCCGGCAAGGGCTGGATAGCACTCGTGCTTGCTTATGCGGGCGGGCGTTCCGTCATCGGAACCGTCTGTACAGCCCTGCTTTTTACCTACGTGGAGAACATTATTGCAGCGGCGCAAATCGGTATGGAACATCCCGCCTTGCTGATCGGATTGCCCTTTCTCCTCGGGCTCTTTTTGATTATCACCGAAAGACTGATTATCAGGTTGTGGAGATACAGGGCAGCATAAGCAGCTATTTAGCTGTGTCTGTAGGATAACAGCTGCCAACAGCTGCCGTGTAGAATCAACGGGGAAATGCGGCGTACTGGAAACCTTACAGCCAGCTCAACTGCACAAACACAGGATCATGATCGGAAAGCCGTTCTTTTGCCGGTAATTCGGCATTGATATGCAATACTTCCGCCATATCAATGTGTACGTTATCGGTAACTAAAATATTGTCGAGGGTTTGCGAATGCCCGTCATACACATACGTATACCGATTGTTTTCCGGCAGCACTTCGATGGCATTTTTCATACCGGCACGTTTAAAAATCCCGATAGTCTGAGAAAACCAAAAATCGTTGTAGTCCCCGACAGAGATAATAGCTGCACCGGGACGGACTGCAGTAATACTACTGATAAAAGAGGCAATGAGTTCCGCCTGCTGATGCCGTTTTGTTTCGCTGCTCCGGTGTACCGGCTGTCTCCTGCCCCATATTTTTCCGTCGCTTCGTTTTGAATTAAAGTGATTATTGATGACAAAAAAATCCTTTCCGCCGTTTATTCCGTCCTTAAACCGGAAGTGTGCAACAAGTGATTTACGGGTATTTTTAAAGACAGCTTCTCCAACTCCAAGCCGTGCCGGATTTTGCAGCAGCCGTGAACCGTCAGCTTCAATTTCCGCCTTGGTGGTAGCCCGTGAGTTTGTTACATCTCCGTCGCGATCGGAAACCGGCTCCAGTCTATCGCTGCGGTACAGATATGCACAGCGGATGTTGGCTCCGGGGGCTCCGCCGTCGCGTCCTTCTTCCGGGTTTAACACAAGGGCTTCATAGCGAAGTCCTGCCCGCCGTTTTTCAATTTCTCCGGTTAACAGCTGTAAGGTATTGCGGGCGCTCACTACACCGTCATCGGCTTTTTCTCCGCTATCATCTTGTACTTCGATCAGACAGATAAGGTCGGGACCCTGCATCAGCTTGACAAACTGATTCGCAAAGGCAGCAGCCCGCTCTTCGGCACTTTTCTTGGAGCTATGCGATTGCCGTGTGTTTGCCTTGGAAAAATTTTCGAGATTATAGGACACAAGATTGAGCTTATCGGCAGCAAACGGTATTGAAGAGATGAGCTGCGTGCCCTCTTTTCCTGTTGCTTTGCGTGTAAGAGCAGGCAGCGGGTCAGTCAGCGCAATTTGATACTTGCTATACGCATAATCGAGTACACCGGTAACCATTCCTGCATAGACATCGCCGATTGCAGGTTCAGGCTTCGGCATATTGATTGAGGCTGTATCAGCAAAGCATTTCTTAGGATAGAGGCAAAGCAGCGCTGTAGAAGCATAGCTATTGTACATCATACCGCCACGAATAGAAAAACCATGTGCATCAGACGGTGCAAGATACTGTGTACCTTTATAAGGAACGGCAACAACCTGCGGATTACGGACACAAACGCGCATACCTTCTAAACTTTCATAAAAATCTATTGCTTCGGATTGAGGATTTAAAGAGTTTAGATCATCCACAAATACCGGTTTTTCCAAATCAGCAGCGGTGATTTCTATGGGAGCAGGCAGTGGGCTATTGTTTTCTATTATGCGCAGTTCCGATAGCGCAATTTGTGTAAGCGGCATATCTTCCACCGGACCATTTTTAGGCTTATAGGCATATTCTTTTACCGTTCCTGTTACAGAAACATGCTGCCGAACGGCAATTCCGGTAGGACTGTCCGTACCGCAATACACATAGATTCCGTCAGAGGTCGCTGCATCTCCATCGCCCTGTATATCCTGTATAAAAAAACCGTTCGGCTTTTTCCGTGAATAGGTGATAGCGGTTATCACTCCCTGTACATCTTTTACCTGTTTATCTTCCAGCGGAGAAACATGGGCGCGTCCCTGTATTTCGTATATCCGGGGAGAACCAAAATGAGCATATAAGGTGGTATTTGCATTGAGCGGCTCGGAAAAGCGGAAGCGTTCCTTCCCGTTGCGGTCGGAAGACCAATAAAGCACAGAGGCACTACCATCCGGTTCTTCCCGGAAGGCCGTACGGAGCTGCGGCTGCACTGCACATTGCCCCGCTGCAACGGTTTGGGGGGATGGAACTTGTCCGGCAATACCATTGAGATCGAACTGAACAGTGTACTGCTGCCCAGCAGTAGTATTGGGGGGGACAGCCTCTTTCTGTTTTTGCTGAACAGCCGCCTTTTGCAGCGGCATTGAAGGAGAAGGTCTGGAGCATGCCGACAGAGTCAACAGCACTACTCCCAAAAATAAGATTATACCGTATTGTTTCATAACGAGAGACAGTATAGCGAAAAACTTCATTGAGGGCAAACGCTGCGGCAGATAGGTATGGGTAGAACGGTTTATACAGGAGGAGAGGCGCTGTTCCGCCATTTATGGCAGAGATGATCAAAAACCTGCCATCAGTACATGGACATCCATGTCGCTATGTGCTGATGAGGTATATGCCAAGTATTAGACGGAGGCGCGCCGTGCAATGCCGAGGATGGTAAGATCGTCGTACTGAATATCTTCTTTGATTTGCCTATAATAGAAATATTCGTCGTAAATGGGGTGCGGCTCTTTTTCATTGCAATACATGCCATATTGTAGAAAATATTTACTGAGGAATGTATCGATCTTTTTATCAACTTGTACACAGTCGAATGATTGTGCTGAACTGTCCTTATACATTCTAAAGACCTTTTCTATAGATATAAGTGCCATAACCGCTTCTTCGATGGTGCCGTTGCACATAGAAAAATCAAAATCAAGCTGTTCGTAAATTAAATCGCTTTGCCGCTTTTTTAAAGTAAAAGTCTTCCGTGCAAATACCGATTCGATAATAGCTTCAACTCTATCCTGACCAAGCGTTTCGCTGTCGTTTCCTATCAGATGCTCATCTTGTGTGTTTAATTCCGTTTGCTCAATACTTTCTTTTTGCTTGGTGATGGATGATCGTAATTTCCGTTTGGATTCTTCAATGCCGTCAGTGTATAAAAAGAGAATATCACCGCAGTTAAGGTGGATTTTTTCTACCGGAAAACCGCCTTTTAAACTTACTAAATCGGAGGAAAATGCACCGGCTGCAGAACTTGAGCGGAGCGTATGAGTTTTGAGCCGCCGTTCGTGGTTATCATAGATATGGACGGCATTATCGCCTGCATTGCAGAAATATGCATCCCCGGTACACATGTTTATGATACAGAGACTGAATGCGGCAAAGCGCCCGACAAATCCGTGGGATTCAATAACATCGTTAATACGCATCACAATACTGCTCAGATTGTAGCCATCCCGTTTATAGTTCCAATTCTGGAAGTAATTTTGAAAGAGTGTGGCAACTTCCACCATAATAAGAGCTGCCGGTACGCCTTTTCCTGCGACATCGCATTTGATTACTGCATAGTGGTACGCATCCAGCTTACGGTAGTCAAAATAGTCGCCGGAAACACCATGTGCGCCTTCATAGTAGCCGAAAAATTCCGAATAATTATCCCGATGGCTTCCCGTAGTGAGTTTTTTACCGGAAGAGCTGAGATCAAGCGGAATAAACATTTTTTGTATTTCTTTACCGACTTTTAAGTCTTTTGACAGTGCCGCTGCTGCTACCAGTTTTTCGGTCATGTCGTTAATAGTCGTACCGAGCATTCCGAATTCATCCTGTGAGGTGACGGTAACCGATTTACCGGCGAGTTGCTCTTTATCATCGGTGTCACGGATCATTGCAACGTGCGCTGCTAACTGACCGAGCGGACGCACAAAAATAGAACTCAAAAACCATGCAATCAATACGGCAACAACGAGTACAACCAGCGAAATTTGTATAATTAAGCGGATAAGTCTGTTTTGCTGAACGCGGATTTTCTCCAGCAATCCTTTTACTGAAACATTTACAAATATAATTCCCTGAACGCTTTCTTGAGGTTTGTGAGGATTATATGTAATGATAGGCTTGTAAAATAAATAAGTATCTTGTTTTTGATCAAGGGTTTGTACCGAATAATCAGGATATGATCCGAAGCCTTGGTTAGCAAGTGCTGATAGCCGTGCCTGCAATTTTGCTTCTATCTGGCGGATGCTGGCTTGCAGCTCAGTCCTCCGGTTAAGTGAATATGGCTCCCGCTCGTTTCCGAGTATTTTTATTTCATGCTCCAAACTTTGCATAGAAGCTGTGTGTTGTTGTACAATAGTAGTAGCCTCACTATTGATGGATACCATTTTCTGCAGAATTTCCTCAATGCCGGCGGGACAAAATTGTGAAACACCGGGGACATAGCGGTAGGTGCTAATGGCTTTACTTATATCTTGATAATCCGTTGCAAGGACATATTGGATACCTTCTTGCGGTGCAACGGCACTCTTACCGGTGATCACTACATATTCTGCTTCAGGAAAGTCAACTCGATTGAGTAATAAGAGATCAAAATCGTCTTTGCTTAGTACCTGTACATGATTCTGCATTCGCTGTTCTAGATTATCAAGCACTATTTTCGTTTGTAAAAGGAGACTATTGGAGAGCAAATCTTTGTATGGAGGAATAATAGCAATAGCGACCGAAACTGCAAGGGTTGAAATAACAGCTAGCAGTAATACGATGATAATGACGACGAATTTGACACGGACGCTACTCCATAATTTTATTGCAGGTTTATGTGTAACAATATTTTGAAATATATTTTTATTTGTTTTCATGGCTGCTCCCGCTCATAATACTATGAAAAGCTCTTATAACACCTATCGGTATTATAAATCAAAAACTCAATTAGAGGAAGTAGATTTAACGGACTTTCTTTGAAGGAATTGCTTTGTCAGCGGCAATCTTCCCCTGTATAAAATATCGCATCTATAGTATACTCTTTCTATGAGAGAATTTATGAGCCGGGCACTGCGGAAGCTGCACCGTATGAATGATGCACAGCTGCGTTCGTTTATTCAGCTCATTGCTGACGATTATGCACTTTTTGATGCCATGCTGGATTCATTGACCAATGGGGTTATCATTTTAGATTCGAATCACATCATTGTAAAAACCAATCGGGCTGCCTCCCGGATTCTTGGTATTCCGCTTGCAGAGAATCCTGAGCGTCCGCTGTGGTTATCCATATCCGATACAAATCTTGCCGATTTTATTCATACAGTGATTGAAAATGAAGAAGCGCGGGCTGCCGAAGAATTTGTTATCGCTGCCGATGAAGGGAATCAATATATTGAGCTTTCGGTACTTCCGCTGGTAAAAGAAAAAAAAGTCCGCGGTACTATTATCACGATTGAAGATATTACGCAGCGGAAGCGGGAAGAAATCAACAATAGACGGCTCGAAAATCTGGCAAGTTTAACCAATCTTGCTGCTGCTGTAGCGCATGAAATAAAAAATCCCCTTGCTGCAATCAGTATTCATGTGCAATTATTACGGAAAAATTTAAAACTGTGTTCGGAAGCAATAAATACCAAAGCTCAAAAGCATCTGGATGTGGTGCAAGAAGAAATTGAACGCTTGAATAAGATTGTTGTGGATTTTCTCTTTGCGGTACGCCCTTTGCAGTGTGAATTTGCCCCGGTAAAAATCAATGATCTTATCCGTAATCTGATTGCGACGTTTCAAGAAGAATTTTCCGGTGCCGGTGTTGTATTTTTTTCGGAGCTTGATGATACTGTGCCTCTTATTCAAGCTGATGAGCGTTTTTTGCGCCAAGCGCTGATGAATATCCTGACCAATGCAAAGGCGGCAATGGTTCCTCAAGGGGGAACTTTGAGTATTCTAACCCATTGCGATCAAGATAAAGTATATATCAGTATCAGCGATACGGGGAAGGGCATTCCTCCTGATGTGCTGCATAAAATTTTTGAACCGTATTTTACTACCAAGCCTGACGGCAGCGGCTTAGGACTCACCATGACCTATAAAGTGATGAAGGAGCATAACGGCGATATTCAAGTGCATTCGGAAGAAGGAAAGGGGACTCGGTTTACGTTGATTTTACCGATTACGCATACTGAAAAACCGCTCCTGCTTGAAGCGCGCAGTACTTCCTAATGCGTAAATCCCTCATTGTATAACTATGCAATATTCAGTATGATACTACCCGTTTGAGAATACCGCGCAGTGAATTAAAAATACCTCGTTTAGCAGTGAATATGTAAGGGGGATAATGATGCAGGAGATCATTGATTTACTAGAAAATAATGCCCGGCTGACACCGCAGGATATTGCTGCAATGGTTGGTAAGTCTGAGGAAGAAGTTCGTGCTGTTATAAAAAAATTGGAAGATGACGGCATCATTTTAAAATATTCGGCAATTATTAACCGGGAACGGCTGAACACGGCAGACACGGTATCTGCAATTATTGAAATTCAGGTTGCCCCTGCCCGTGAACACGGTTTTGACCGCATTGCAGAGCGGATATACCGGTATCCTCAAGTAAAGACTGTTCAGCTGATGTCTGGGGGCTACGATTTGCATGTGTTGGTAGAAGGCAAAGACCTCAAAGAGGTTGCCTTTTTTGTTTCGGAAAAATTGGCTTCACTGGAAGGTGTGATTAGCACCCGTACACACTTTGTCTTAAAAACATATAAGGAAAATGGAACCTATTACATCAATCCGAAAAAAGACCTTCGAGAAGAGATTACTGCATGATAAACCGTACCGATAGATTTTCTCATACTATTTTGGAGATTGCTCCTTCGGGAATCCGCCGTTTTTTTGAACTGGCAGCCGGCAGGGATGATATTATTTCGCTTGGGGTAGGGGAGCCGGATTTTACTACGCCGTGGGCAATGCGTGAAGAGGCGTGGTATCACTTAGAATGCGGTCATACCTCGTATACTTCAAACTGGGGGCTTGAACCGCTCCGTACAGCCATAGCGCAGTATTTGAACCGCTATAATCTTGTCTATTCACCGAAGAATGAGATACTGATTACGTTCGGTGTTTCTGAAGCGATTGATATTGTATTCCGCTCGATTTTGAACCCCGGAGATGAGGTTATTGTCGCTGAGCCTTGTTATGTTTCATATCAGCCGCTGGTGGAACTATGCCGGGCAAAAGCTGTGAGTTTAGATACATCCGCAGCGCATTTTATCCCCACTGCGGCGGCAATTGAAGCCCTCATTACGCCGAAAACCAAGGCGCTGATTATCTGTAGCCCGAATAATCCTACCGGTACTATGATTCCGGCAGACGAACTGGAAAAAATAGCAGCGGTGGTAAAAAAACATCAGCTTTGGGTCTTGTCGGATGAAGTCTACTGCGAATTGCATTACGAAGCGCCGCACGTGTCCATCGGTTCCTTTCCGGGGATGAAAGATCACAGCATCATCCTCAACGGCTTTTCAAAATCATTTGCAATGACCGGCTGGCGGATCGGGTTTATTGCCTGCCCGCAGGAGTTGATGGCTCAAATACACAAAATCCATCAATATGCGGCAATTTGTGCACCGATTATGAGTCAGTATGCTGCCTTGGAAGGCTTAGAGAACGGCTGGGACGAAGTGGAAAAAATGAGGGTTTCCTATCGGCAGCGCCGTAATTTGATGATGAAGAGCTTTGATGCGATGAATCTGCCGTATATAAAGCCTGATGGGGCATTCTATCTTTTTGTAGACATACGCAGCACCGGGCTGACATCTGAAGCGTTTGCGGTAAAACTCATTACCGACTATCGGGTTGCGGTAGTGCCCGGTCATGTGTTCGGTGCTTGCGGAGAAGGCTTTGTTCGTTGCTGCTATGCAACTGATATAGCAAAAATACGCATTGCGCTTGACCGGATTGGTAAGTGTCTCAAAAATGAGCCGCTGTAAGTCTCTTGCAGTGATACGGAATGTCTAAAAGCACTCCGGACTTTTTTAGCTTTTTGCAAATTGCCTAATGTATTTTATGCATACAGACTGGACAGGTTCGTATGCTGCGATGGGGATTGATTATTACTATTGAGTACTACTATGGAAAAGATACAAAATATTAAACTTATTGCAATGGACTTGGACGATACGCTGCTGCGGGATGACCTAACGATTTCCGACTATACGGTCGCGGTACTGAAAGCGGTTATGGAAAAGGGAATATTACCGGTGCTTGCCTCAGGGCGGAGTCCCCGGTCGGTACATTCATACACGCAGCGGATCGGGTCGGATAAGATACACAGTTACATGCTCTGTAATAACGGTGCGCAGATTCTCACCTCCGATATGCAGCAGGAACTGCTTACCGCTTGTCTTGATACGCCGCTTGCGCTTGAAATTTACGATTATATCGAATCGCAAAACCTTTCATGCCATCTGTATTTTGATGATACCATTTATATTGTAAAGCAGACGGTATATTCCGACCGGGATTCGCATCTGACTAAAATGAAAGTGATTATTCCTGATGATTATCGGGAAGTGCTGCGGACAAAGACCGTTTATAAGCTGTTGATACCTGCTGATCCTGAAGTTATCACTGCGGTGGAACCTGAATTCCGCAAACGCTTTGGAACGCGGGCTGTACTCTTTACCAGTAAGCCGTATTTTTTAGAAATAATACCCCTCCATTCCGGCAAGGGAGAGTTTCTGGAAAAGCTTGCAGATATGCTTGGAATTGGAATGCAGTCAGTGATGGCATTCGGCGACAGCATGAATGATGAAACGATGATACGGCTGGTAGGTTACGGTATTGCGATGAAAAACGGACTGCAAGTGATTCAAGACAGTGCCTATGCCGTTACGGATTTTACCAACAACGAAGATGGGATTGCCCGGTTTCTGGAACAGCATCTGCTCTAGGCACGAAATATATTTCCGTAGCTGCTTTCCGTTTTGTTTGTTGCAAGCTGCCGCTATGATCGGGAACCTCTAAAAACTCAGGTATAGTTTTTAGAGGTTCCCGATAGCATAAATGCGCGCTGAAAATTATGTGCAATGCGGTCTGTAAACGCTTTTACCGTATCTGAATCGCAGCTGATGTCTGCAAGTGCTGCAGCGCTGGATTCATACTGTTGTATGCCCGCGGTTTGCTGCAAGGCATCAAAGCCCTTTTTCCGTAGGTTTGCACACTGTGCCGTAACTGCAATAATGTCGCTGGGATGAGAAAATGTTTCCCGTTTGAGCCGCATATAGGGCGCATCGGTTTCCGTTAAAAGGCGGTCAATGTCAAATGCTGCAGCCATCTTACATACAGATTTTTGCCCTCGCAGTACCGCCTTGCCGATAGAAAAGTATGCATTCACTCCTTTTTTGAGAAAAGATTCTGCTTCTTGCGGGCTTCCTCCCCAGCCATGAAAGATGACTGCGGGGAGTTTTTTAAGCTGTGCTGTTTCTGCAAAAAGGAGCGGCAGGGCTTTTCGGCAATGAATGACAATCGGTACTTGAAACTTGTATGCCCATTGTACTTGCATCTGCCAGACTTTTTGCTGCGCAGGCAGTGTTTGTTTGTATGCGGCATTAAAAAGATCAAAGCCGCACTCGCCGATAGCTTGAATTTGTTTTGTTTCTAAAAGGTGATAGAGAAAATCCGCCTCTTCGGTTACAGGATTTTGCGGATGAATACCGAAAGAAAAGAGTATGGGGGCAGGGTTTAAGGCTACAACAGATTTCTCGGTATTGTTCCACTGATGAAACAGCCGGTGCCGCTCATATTCGGTATGGTCATGTGCTGAGCAACAGAACCCAGCCGCAGGAGGTATTTGTTCCGGTATGCCGGCTTCGGTACAGCAATCGCTATAGTCAGCGCTGTGCAGGTGTGCATCAACATACATAGTTACTTATTCCTTACCATTGTGTTATTTGTACTATGTGTATTTGGGTAAATGCAGGGCTGGGCGCTAATGCATAATAATATCTTCGGACTCTCTGCCTTCGATATGCAAAAATACCTTATTCGGCAAACAGGCATTCCAGTCTCCGCTCTTTTTCAGGACAGCTGCATGTATGCAGGTCTTGTTAGGGCAGGGGGAATCCAGAATGAACGCAGTATTGTCTTCAATACGGATTGTTGTAGCGCCAAGCGCGCCGGGGATAGTAACAGTGCGTGGTTCGGAAAGGGCGTATATCCACTTTCCGCCCGGAGCTTCTATGATCAAGTTAGGGCTTTGCTTGGTATCTGCATAGAGGAAGAAGCCGGCCCAGAGCGCAGCGGTAATAATACTTGCAAAAATCAGATAATCAAGGACTTTGAGCCGCCAGAACAGAGCCTTCATACAGCATACTCCTTCTTGGTTTTTTTACAGAGTGTCATGCGGTGCAGCGTTCCCCTTAGCCCTGCAGTAAAGAATTGCTGCAACAAGTTTTTTTGATTCATGGTTTTTTGGTATCCAAATGCTATTTGTTTTTTCGGATTGGAAAAATCACGGGATGACCTGCCATTTGACAGATTGATAAAAGCGGTGGGGTACTCATTTTGCTGCACAGGAATCTGCGCCGTGGTACACGCAAGAGTCCGCATTAGTACAGCGAGGGAGGTATCTAGTTCGGCTGCATTCATCGGCTCTAATGCCCCGAATGTTAATGCAAGAATATTCCGGTAGCCTTTTTCCCGGGCAATCCAGACCGGCGTGTTATCCACTACGCATGCATCGATGAGCATACCGTCTGCATTGACCGGAACAAATAAGCCCGGATATGATGCGCTTGCTCTCATCGCATCCGCTAAAAGCCCGGACGAAAGTACTACTTCTTTTCCGCTGCATAAATCAAAGGCGTTACAAAAAAACGGAATAGCGCAGTCCTCGAATGACTTGCAATCGGAAAGCTCCATAAGGAATTTGTGTACTTTTTCTCCGGAATCTGCGCCGGGATTGGAAATCATGCGGGTTAGTAATGTACCGTATTGAATGAGCGGCGGCAGTGCATGCCGAAAGAAAGGCAGTTGTACTCCGCCGACATATTTATTTACATCAAAAGATTTTTCAAATACAGCTTCCATTTCTTTTACCGGCTTACCGAGTGCATATAAACCGCCCACTATTGATCCCATTGAACAGCCGACAATACAATCCGGTTTTGGAAGTTGTAATTCTTCCAACGCTTTAAAAAAGCCGATATAGGCAAGTCCTGCAGCGCCTCCGCCTGATAATACAAGTGCCCATTTCATAGTAGCACACAGTATACAAAAAAAGAGGCGCAGCGCCTATAGGGTGCAGGGATTCTTCATTATAACTACCTTCAAACGCTGTACGCGGTACTATCTCTTC
The DNA here is from genome assembly GCF_052169735.1 of Treponema sp. GTDB lineage: Bacteria > Spirochaetota > Spirochaetia > Treponematales > Treponemataceae > Treponema. The sequence goes on along the minus strand of NZ_JBQNBW010000023.1, from coordinate 166 downwards.
ATAATTATGTTCCGCCCCGCTTTGTGTTTTTCTCCTGTACTCCACACATTGCATTTTATATCCCGATGTCCTATACTTTCTCCAGCTATGGAAGACGAATTACAGATAACCCTTACCAACGATTATGCGTTTCTTTCCATCGTACATCCGTGTACGATGGAAAGAG